>JAGRGU010000044.1 GCA_020445335.1 Gammaproteobacteria bacterium | reverse complement strand
TTGTTCCAGTCGTTGCCCAGCTCGCTCATCGCGTAGAGGACACGCCGGTGCACCGGCTTGAGTCCATCGCGCACATCGGGCAGCGCGCGTCCCACGATCACGCTCATCGCGTAATCCAGGTAGGACTGCTGCATTTCATCTTCGAGGTTGACCGGCAGGACTTCTTTGGCAAAATCGGTCATAGGTGGTCGCGTTTCCCCATGTGGCCTCAAGCAGTGCGTTGCACACATGGCGAGGCGCTATCAAACGGCTATAAATCAGCCGCCGATATTAACATATAAGAACGGGTACCGCTTTCAAATAATCGCCTTTGAAATCGCCTTTCACGGCTTCTGAGGCTATTTGACCATCAATTCAGCCATCTTTTTCCGGTTTGGCGAACGTACTGCGCCCTTTTCCGTAACGATTACATCGACCAGCTCGGCGGGGGTAACGTCGAATACCGGATTCCAGGCGTCGATACCCGCTGCGGCCTGACGACTACCGCCGCAGCAGAGCACCTCCGATGGATCCCGCTGCTCGATCGGAATCTCCGCGCCGGTGGCGGTCGCGAGATCGATTGTAGAGGTGGGCGCGGCAACCATGAAGCGGACGTCGTGGTGGCGCGCCAGCACCGCCAGATTGTATGTGCCTATCTTGTTGACCACGTCGCCGTTGGCGGCGATACGGTCGGAGCCGACGATGACCCAGTCGACGCCGCCCTGCTGCATGCGCCGGCCGGCGGCCCCTTCGGTCATGATCCGCACCGCGATACCGTCATGCGCCAGCTCCCAGGCGGTCAGTCGCGAGCCCTGCAACCAGGGCCGGGTCTCGTCGGCGAAGACCTGCTCGATCAAGCCGGCCGACCAGGCGCTGCGGATCACCCCCAGCGCGGTGCCGTAGCCCCCGGTGGCCAGCGCGCCGGCGTTGCAGTGGGTGATGACCGAGGTCTTGCGTTCGATCAACGCAGCGCCGATCGCCCCCATCGCCCGATTGGAGGCGACATCCTCACGGTGAATCCGCTCCGCTTCCCACAGCAGCGCGGGCACCGGATCACCGCCGTCGAGGGTTGCGATCAGCGATCGCATGCGTGCCACCGCCCAGCCGAGATTGACCGCGGTGGGCCGTGCCGCGGCCAGAAGATCGAGATCGCCAGCCATCTCCCCCCTCCAGCCGTGCGGCGATGCGGCGTAGCGCTGTCGCGCGGCGAGCACCACCGCGTAGGCGGCGGTCACGCCGAGCGCGGGAGCGCCGCGCACAACCATGTCGGTGATCGCCCGGGCCGCCGCCGCACAGCTGGTCAGCTCAAGATAGCGCTCTTCGGCCGGCAGCAGACGCTGATCCAGCAGCAGGAGCCGCTCGTCTCGCCAGAGAATCGCAGCGTCGGGATGGGCGTGAATATCGCTTGCGAAGACTTCCATCTCAAAAGGCACCATGGCAAATTGGCCGATTGTAGCAGTTTGACGCAGCCGGCCGGGTGCCGAACAGCAGGTGAACCCTTGAATATCGATATCCTGATCCATGCGCGCTGGGTCGTGACGGTCGACCCGCACGACCGCATTCTCGAGCACCAGGCGATCGCGGTGCACAACGGGCGCATCGTCGAGATCCTGCCTTCGGCAGAGGCGGAAGAGCGTTATCATGCGGAGCAGACGCACCGGCTCGGGGAGAGCGCGCTGCTGCCTGGCCTGATCAACGCCCACACGCACGCGAGCATGTCGCTGCTGCGCGGTCTCGCCGATGACATGCCGCTGATGACCTGGCTCAATCAGCACATCTGGCCGGCCGAACAGCGTTGGGTCAGCGAGGAGTTCATCGCCGATGGCACGCGTCTGGCGGTGGCCGAGATGCTGCGTGGCGGAATCAGCTGCTTCAATGACATGTACTTCTTCCCGGAGGTGACCGCACACGTCAGCGCGGCCGCCGGCATGCGCGCGGTGGTGGGGCTGATTCTGATCGATTTCCCCTCCGCCTGGGCGGAGGGACCGGAGGAGTATCTGCAACGGGGGCTGGAGGTGCACGACCAGTTCCGTAATAGCAAGCTGATCCGCACCGCGTTCGCGCCCCACGCCCCCTACTCGGTCTCCAACGCGCCGCTGGAGCGCCTCCGCGTGCTCGCCGATGAGCTGGAGATACCGCTGCACATGCACGTGCACGAGACACGCGACGAGATCCAGCAGAGTCTGGCGCAGTACGGTGTGCGACCGCTGCAACGGCTGGCCGAACTGCAACTCACCGGCTCGACGCTGCTGGCAGTGCACATGACCCAACTGGAGGCGGCGGAGATCGAGCGATTCGCCGCCAGCGGCGGGCACGTGGTTCACTGTCCCGAATCCAATCTCAAGCTTGCCTCGGGTTTCTGTCCGGTCAGAGAACTGATGCGGGCCGGCGTCAATGTCGCCCTCGGCACCGACGGCGCGGCCAGCAACAATGACCTCGATATGTTCAGCGAAATGCGCACCGCCGCGCTGCTCGCCAAGGGGGTCTCGGGCGACGCCAGCGCGCTGCCGGCACGCGAGGCGCTGCGCATGGCGACCATCAACGGCGCCAGGGCGTTGGGCCTGGAGGATGAGATAGGTTCGCTCGAAGCAGGCAAAGCGGCGGACATCTGCGCAGTCGATCTGAGCGCGCTCGAATGCCAGCCCCACTACCACCCCGAATCGCAACTGGTCTACGCGACCGGACGGGAGCGTGTCAGCAATCTCTGGATCGCCGGCAAACAGGTGGTTCGCAACGGACAATTGACGACGCTCGACCAGCAGCGGATAGTGGCTCGGGCCGGCGAATGGCGCGCGAAGATCGCCGCATCGGATCATTGACGCCTTTACCCACCCCTACCAGTAACCGACAGCAAAAAAGGCTCCCGACATGAAGCAACTAATCTCCGCCTTCCTGGCCCTGCTCATCGCCAGCGCACCCGTATTCGCCAATGAGCCGATTACCGAGGCCGATTCACCGATCGTCGTCTATCAGGTCGAGGAGGCCTACGACGAAGTGAAGTCCAACCTCGAGCTGGCAATCACCGGGCAGGGCATGCTGATCACCAACACGCTGCACATCAGCGAGATGCTCGAGCGCACCGCCGCCGATACCGGGCTGGGCAAACCGCTCTACGGGAAGGCTGAAACGTTGGAGTTCTGCAGCATAAAAATGTCTTACCGAATGTCCGAGGCCCATCCGGCGAACATGGCCACCTGCCCGCTGACGCTCAGCATCTACCAGGTCGCCGGCGACAGCGACAACACCTTCATCGCCTTCCGCCGACCCGCGATGCTGGGCGACGCCAAAGCGGTGGAGCAGGCGTTGCTGGCGCTGCTGGACGGCATCGTGCGTGAAACGATCGAGTAGGATATTCAAGTAAGCCGCTGAGGCGTCGATAAATCTGCTGATTCAGAGCGACCAGGCCGTTGACATTCGACCGCCTGCTATTGCCGGCAAAGACATAGGAGAGGCAACGTTGGCCAGAAAGGCACTGTTGGTGGATGACTCCAAATCAGCCAGATTCGTACTCGGCAAGCTTTTGGAGAAACACGATTTTCAAGTCGAGATGGTCGCTTCAGCCGAGGAGGCGCTCGATCTGCTGGAACACCAACGGCCCGACGTCATCTTCATGGACCACCTGATGAAGGGGATGGACGGACTGATCGCCACCTCGATCATCAAGAAGAACTCCGCCACCGCCCACATTCCGATCGTGATGTGCACCTCCAACGACGGCGAAGCTTACCTGAACGAAGCCAAATCCCTCGGCGCGCTCGGCACGCTGGTGAAACCCCCTTCGGCCGAGAAACTGGCGGAGATTCTTATCGCAATCGACAAAGCGATCGACAACAACCGCAGTGTCGGCGAAACCCCGCCGGGCCGCGTGACCCCCGCGGCGCCGGCCACTCCCGCCGCTGCTCCGGCATTGAGCCTCGAGGAGATCGAAGCGCAAGTGGAGGCGACCGTCAACTCCCTGCTCAACACGCGTCTCGAACTGATCGAAGCGTCGGTCGAAGCGCAACTTGCCGAGCAGAGAAAGGAGACCGGCAAGCTGATCGCGGATGCGCTGGGCGGACAGAGCGGTGCCTCGCCTTCGCTCGATGAGATCTCCGGGCTGTTGGACGAACGGCTGGCCGACATGAGCCAGCTGGTCGCCGACCAGCTCGACGAGACCAGAACACGTCTGAGCGAAGAGATTCTCGCCTCGGCGAAGCTGGCGCGCCTGGTGCAGGACGTCGCCACCGAGAGCGCGGTCCCCGCCGCCGAGGAGCGCGCCGCGCTCATCGCCAAGAGTGCTGCCCAGAGTTCGGCGCAGGAGCTGATCAATCCGGCGCTGGACGTAAAGGTCGGCCAGCAGCTGAACGAGGTGAAGCGCTGGGCCAAGACACAGGCACTGGTATATGCCCTGTTCGCCGCCTGCGTCGGTGCCGGCGTGGCGCTGACGCTCCACTTCATCGGCTGAGAATCGGCAAGAGGCGTGAGCATCCGCGCCCCGGCAAAGGCGGTGCGGCAAGCCGGGCCAGATCGGCTATACTAGCTCCCCGTTTCGGAGCGGAGCGTCGTCAGCCATGCCACACCATGCCAATGTCGATCAGTCGGAGATCGCCAAATTCGAGCAGCTCGCCTCTCGCTGGTGGGATCCGGAAAGCGAATTCAAGCCGCTGCACCAGATCAATCCGCTACGCCTCGGCTATATCGATGCGATAGCGGGCCTGCGCGGCAAGCGGGTGCTCGATGTCGGCTGCGGCGGCGGCATTCTGGCCGAGAGCATGGCGGCGCTTGGGGCGGAGGTCACCGGCATCGACATGGGCAAGGCGCCGCTGGAGGTGGCGCGCCTGCACCTGCTCGAATCGGGCCGGCAGGTGGAGTACCGGCAGATCCCGGTCGAACAGCTGGCAGTGGAGATGCCGGCAGCGTTCGACGTGGTCACCTGCATGGAGATGCTGGAGCACGTGCCCGATCCCGCATCTGTCATCGATGCCTGCGCCAGGCTCTGCAAGGCGGACGGCCACCTCTTCTTCTCCACCATCAACCGCAACCCGAAATCCTACCTGTTCGCCATCGTCGGCGCCGAATATCTGCTGCGGCTGCTACCGAAAGGGACGCACGACTACGCCAAGTTCATCCGCCCCTCGGAGCTCGACCGCTGGCTGCGCGACGCCGGACTGCAGGCCAACGACATGACCGGTCTGCTCTACAATCCGTTGACCGGCCACTACCGCCTCGACCCCGGCGACGTCGACGTCAACTACATGGTGAGCTGCCAACACGATGAGTGACGCAGCCAAGCGCCCGGGCACGGCGATCAGGCTGGTGCTCTTCGACCTCGACGGAACCTTTGCCGACACCGCGCCGGACATGGCCTATGCGCTGAACCGGACGTTGCAACAGAACGGCCGCCAGCCGCTGACGTTGGAGACGATACGGCCGCACGTCTCGCACGGCGGGGTCGCGCTGATCCGGCTAGGCTTCGGCATCGAACCGGACGACCCGCAATTCGCCCCGCTGCGCCAGCAGTTCCTGGACTTCTATCGTGACAACCTGACCCGCGGCACCTCGCTCTTCGCAGGCATCGACGAGTTGCTCACGCGGCTCGAGCAGCTGGGCATCGGCTGGGGCATAGTCACCAACAAACCCGGCTGGCTGACCGATCCGCTGATGCGGCAGCTGGCGCTCGACGCACGCGCGGCCTGTATCGTCAGCGGCGACACCACCGCCAATGCGAAACCCCATCCCGAGCCGATTCTGCACGCCTGCCGACTGCACGGCACCGCGCCCGGAGATACCCTCTACATCGGCGACGCCGAGCGCGACATAATCGCCGGCAAAGCGGCCGGCACGACCACGCTGGTAGCGCTGTTCGGCTATATCGGCACCGGCGACAGACCCGACACCTGGCGGGCCGATGGCGCTATCTCCGCACCGCTACAGGTTCTCGACTGGCTGGGCTGAGCCACGCCAATGGCCCCCTACCCCTTCCCCGACAGCCATGCGCCGGTCGGCAGCGGCATCTACTATGCGATCCGCTTTGCACCGCCACCGCTGCGCGCTGATCTGAGCCTCGTAAATGCACTCTACCGCTCAATCGTCGAGATCCCCGACCAGTGCAGTGAAGCGGCAGTGGCAATGCAGAAACTGGGCTGGTGGCAACGGGAGTTGCAGCGCTCCTTTGGCGGACACGCCGACGCGCAGCACCCGGTGGCGACCGCGGCGGCACGGCTGCTACGGCAGCATGGAATTGAGGAGATTTTTTTCGAGCCGCTTTTCAAGGTCACCGCGCAGATGATCGGCGGCGTCGAGTTGGACGACGAGGCGGCGCTCGAGCGTCACCTGCAGGCGCGTGGCGCCAGCTTCGGCCAACTGATGGCCGAAGTCGCTGGTGCTGACGCCGATCAGATTAACCACGCGCGCGCGCTCGGAAGCTATCTGGCGGAAGCGGCCACCATCGGCGACATCGGCGCAGACCTGCGTCGACAGCGCGTATTGATACCACTCAGCCGGCTGGAGCGGTTCGGCGTGAGCGTCGCCAGCCTGCAAACCGGTAACGGTCAGATCGACGCTCTGCTCAACGACGCGATCGGCCGCGCGCGCCAACGCTACCGCGAGACGCTGCAGCGTCTCTCGCCCGACGCTGCGCTGGGCCCGCTACTGAGCCTGGCGGTGCTCGCCGAGCGTCTGCTGACGCACGCCGAGAGAGATGGCGCGCAGAAGCTATTGCAACAACGTATCGAGCTCACACCACTGCGCAAACTGTGGATCTGCTGGCGCTGCCAACGCGGACTATGTTGATCGGCTACTGTCGCCCAGAACGCACAGATGTCGGGCCGAACTCCCCGTCCGATTAGAACGAGCATCGCGCTTGCTGAGGAAGATGCACCCTACGGAAACTTTAGTCAATCTCCGAAAACCAATCGAGTCTGACACTATTGAATCGTGAATCCGCAGGAAGTGATCTGGTATTCAGCCTGAGAGCTATCCACCCAGCACCTGCCTCGCCAGTTGCTCTTCCGACGGTGACAGCGGCAACACCTCGGCGATCGTGTTGATTACCCGCTGCTCAAACTGCTCGGACTCCATACGTGGCGCCAGATGACCATATCCATCGCAGTGTTCGCAGCGATGACTCCAGCTTCCGCCACCCCAGCTGCCGCCGGCAAGTGTGCCGCCACTGCGGCCTTTACCCGACCCGTTGCAGTACGGGCAAATCGACTGGCTGGCCAGCGCGTTGTGCAACGCCTGACGCAGCCTGAGCAATGCATGTTTGCCATGCTCGTATTCCAGGCGCTGGCGCGCCACCGAAATCAGCAGCGGAAACTGTTCTATTTGCTCAACCGCATGGACTTTAAGGGCTTCCGCAACATCAGCGTTAAAAAGATCCTGCAATCCGACATCGCCCAACCCTTCACAGGCTTTTTTCTGTACCTGTTCAAAGCCCTCCTCCAGACAGATCTGTAACCTCACGTCAGGGTTCGCGATGTGCTCCAGCGCGGCAATACGTACCGATGGATGCACGGAATTCCTGGCGATTTGCTCGCTATCCCGTGAATGGGGCAGAGCTGCAAACGCGCGCTTGCTGACTTCCTCCACAGGATCCAGAAGCGCAGTGGCCACCAGCTGCGCCGGTCCCATCTGTTGCATTTGGACCTGCTGTGCTATCAATTCGATGGTCGCCAATCGCATGGTCCAGGCCTCCTGAGCCAGCTGCTTCGTCAGAAACTCGCCGGTTAGTAACTCAAACTTTCCGTCCAGCTCAGCCAGCCGTTGCAGCGCAGCCACTCGTACACGAGGGTCCTCATCGGTGGCGATGATCTCCTGCAACACGTCGCCTGTTTGCACTCGTTGCAATGCTCGTATGCGCAGGTTCGATCCGATGGAGTTCCGAGCAATGTCATCTATCAGGTGCTGGCTGGTCACCTGATCCAGTGCGGCGATGCGCAGATTCCCATTGCTGTTGGTCTTGGCAATCTCAGCGCATTCCGCCTCGGAGCCCAGTGATTCAGTAGGTGGCTTGCTCATATCGATCTTCCTAATCTCCGCCTTTCAATCGAGTCTGACCCAGTTGAGCTTGTTGGTCTTGCATTGCGCATTGTCAATGATGTTGCCAGCACATTCCTTATAATTTCGCTAAGGTATTCGGTTTGTAAACGGGAGAGTTGCACCTTGGATCAGAAACTGGACAAATCCACGCGTCTTGAGAACTTTCCGATCTCCTTCTTCGCGATGGTAATGGGGCTTTCCGGACTGACTATCGCATGGGAAAAGGCCCAACATTTGCTCGGCGTAAACCTGCATATCACCACAGCTCTTGTGGTTGTGACCACACTTCTGTTCACGGGCCTCGTTCTAATCTATTTTAGTAAGCTGCTGCGTTACCGCGAGGCCGTGAGCAAGGAGTTGAGTCATCCCGTCAAACTTAACTTCTTTCCCACGATTTCGATCAGCTTCTTGCTTTTATCGATTGCGTTTCTTCCTTTGAGCAGCGATATCAGCCGGCCGCTCTGGTTGATCGGCACTTCGTTGCATCTGCTGTTTACACTCTACGTAGCCAACATCTGGATACATCATGAACATTTCGAGGTGAACCATATAAATCCCGCCTGGTTTATCCCGGCGGTGGGTAACGTTTTGGTGCCAGTGGCCGGTATGTCGCACGGCTACACAGACCTATCCTGGTTCTTCTTCAGCATTGGCATGCTGTTCTGGGTCATGCTGATGACCATCATCTTCTATCGGATACTCTTTCATAATCCGATTGACAGGAAACTGATGCCAACACTGTTTATCCTGATCGCGCCACCAGCTGTGGGATTTATCGCTTATATACGGCTGATGGGAGAGCTCGACCCCTTTGCTCGCATTCTCTACTACAGCGGTCTATTTCTGACATTGCTGTTGTTTACTCAGGCGAGGCGTTTCCTGAAGCTCGAATTCTTTCTCTCCTGGTGGGCTTATTCCTTTCCGCTGGCGGCAATCAGCATCGCCAGTATGGTGATGTTCGAGCAGACAGCAGATATCTTCTATGCGTGGGTTGGCGGCGGCTTGCTGTTTCTGTTGACGAGCTTGGTGGTGTTGCTGGTGGTAAGAACCACGAAAGCTGTCATACGGCACCGGATATGTGTGGCGGAACACTGAATGTTCCCTACTTAAAAGCGAGAAAATCGGGACGGAGGGAGTCATTTTTTACTGATGGGCGGTGTCCACGCTTCGGTAAACGTTCACTAAAGAAAAGGCGCCCAAAGCCGGAGCCACCCTCTGCAGGCGCTACGAACGGAGCTCACACCGCTCATCGGGGTGTCATACCCACCCGGTAATGACCGGGTGGGTTTTTTCAGATTCAGGGTTTGATATAGGTGAAACCCTGGGACTGCAGGTGAGCCAGTTCGGCGACGCCACTCGGGACTATATCCGCCTGGTCAACCATATACAGGTCGTCCACCGTCGTCTTGCGACCGACCAGCGTGTTGTTGCACACTTTGAACTGAACCCCCTGGTCCTTCAGTCCGTCGATCCTGGCCTGCATCTGCTGATCTGCATTGGCGTGCCTGAACCCCTTCACCTTTCCCAGTGCCTCCGGCAGCAGCACCAGCGAGACACCGTGGCCGTGCATTACCACGCGCAGGTCAAGGTTCTCTTTGCCCACCGCATTGATATGGTTCTGGATGTTGCGCAGGGCGCCCGTCTGTTGCTTGGGATCATCGCCGTTTACGTGATACACCACCTTCTGCTTGCTGTATCCGCCTTCGACCGCGAGTGCAGCCCCGCTCCAAACCATCAGACCGACTATGCCTGCCATGATCAAACTGAATAATCGTTTCATCTTTATTGCACTCCTCGCTGTACTGCACTCAGGCAGTTGGGTTGTTATACGGACTAGACGCGTATGTACGACCAGCCCTCTCTTTGTCGTTTCACGACATGGTTTATGCCAGAGTCGATGATCTCGGCATCAGGAATCAGTTTCACCTCTACTCCGTGCTCTACCGCGAGCCGTTTTATCGTGTTGCTGCAGGCAACGAAGGTGAGACCGGAGAAGCGCGTGGCCAGTTGATGGATCCGCGCTTTGTGCCGAGACAGCCGTTCGCGCAGCAGGTTCAGCCCTTCCCCATGACTGACAACCTCGACGCGCAATGGACGGCCCTCCGCCTGATAAGCCGCCAGCATCGCTTCGACCTCTTCCAGCATTTCGCCAGCAGTGGTCTGATCCGGGCTGGTCAGATGGAACACGATGCGGGTTTCGTTCTCGGCGGCGACTGCCGCCGCCTGACCTCGACCCCCAGGGTCGAGTACCACGAAACGGCTCTCTCCGAAACTCCAGGCAGGAATACCGGCATGCAGCAGCCAGCCGCCAATTAGTCCGAATGCGACCAGAGCGATGCTTGCGGCAATTTGCTGCCAGGATGGCCTCACCTTTGCGGCATTACGCCACCTCGCTCTGGGAGGGGTGGCATAGGCCAGGCTCAGTTGCGCCTTCAAGCGGCTCAGCTCGCAGGCCTGGCGTGCAAAATCCGGGTCGGTACGCATCGCTTCCAGCAGTTCAGCCTGTCGGTCGGAAGTCAACTCACCGTCGATATAGGCGTTCAGCTCGAGGTCGTCATTGAAACTCATCGGTGTCTCCTCAGCGGTACTACGTCGGCATCTCCTATGCCTCGTTGTTCAAGCAGTTCGCGCATGCGACGGCGCGCACGCGACAGACGACTCATCACGGTGCCGACCGGCAGGCCGAGTATCGTCGCGGTGTCGGCGTAGCTGAACTGCGCGATATCGACCAGCGTCAGGACTTGGCGTTGATCCTGCCCGAGCAGTGCAACGGCTTGGCGGGTAAGGGCTATCAACTGACTGCGACAGGCAGCATATTCGGGATCATCCTCGGCGGTCAGAGCGTCACCCTCCAGACTGCTCTCGGGCCGGGTACGACGGTAGTGGTCACGATGCAGGTTCGCGAGAATCCGTGTCAGCCACACCTGCAGGCGTTGCTCATCGTGCAGGTTGTCGACCTTCGAAAGTGCTCGAGCAAGCGTCTCCTGCACCAGATCTTCCGCCTGGCAGCTGTCATGACACCAGGACCAGGCGATTCGGTAGAGACGGTCCTGTTCGGCACAGATCTGGCTGCGCAGCCGGCGGCGGCGACCAAATTGTCCGAACAGGCTGAATTTGCTGTTTTCGTTGCTCATTGGACAGTAAGACGCAGACGCTCCCGGTTTATTCCCTGCGACCCCTTTGTCTTTCTGTTGAGGGACATTCGATCCGGGTCGTTGAACGATAGCGTGAGTTGATCCTCCTGAACATCGAACCTGTCGGCTAATCGATCACGCGTTGTTGTTGAGTTCGATCAATGGAAAATCGACATCCGTACCGGCCAGACGGTTGAGGGTGTTCGAGAAGACATTGAGCACAACATTTGCTGCAATTTCGATGATCAATCCGTGATCGTGATCGCAAACCCGCAGCATCTGTTCAAGCTCCTCATCGCTGACGGCGCCGGTGTTCCGTAAAAGCGAGAGCGCAAATGAGAGGATCTTGCTGTCGGTGAGCGAGTCGCTCTCGCCATTTCGGGCCATTGCAATGGCTTTGTCATCCAGTCCCGTCCCCTTGCCGATGGCGCTGTGCGCACTCAAGCAGTATTCACAGCTGTTTTCCTGAGCGACGGCAATCGCTATGAGTTCGCGCTGCCGATTGCTCAAACGTCCCGCCGACCTGGCCTCGACAAATCCCATATAGCTCATCAGCGCAACGGGTGAATGAGCGAACGTGGTAAAGATATTGGGCAACATACCCAGCTTCTTCTTGACCGCATTCAGGGTTTCCATTGTGGCGGAGTCGATCTGCGGCAGATCAACAGGTGCAATTCGTGACATGACCAATCCTCTTGTTGGGCTGGCCAATAGATTTCACGCTTTGGGCATGAGCAAAGATTGGCACCAAGAACTATACTAACCATGATTTTTGGTGTTGATTTTTTTACTTAGAGTATCGTCATGCAAGACAGGCTGGTCTGGCTGCTACAACATTTCAACCTCAGGGCCGATGTGTTCCAGGCGGGGCCTTTGTGTCATTCGGCCAGCTACCATGCGCAAGACGGACTCGGGTACATCCATTTTCTACGCAGTGGAAAACTGAGGCTCAGCACCCCCGGGAAAAAACCCGTGAAGCTGGATCAACCCAGCATGCTTTTCTATCTGGCACCGGCCACGCACCACTTCCGGCCAATCGACAAGGAGGTGGATCTGGTATGTGCAACCTTCCAATTCGGCAGCGGAATACGCAATCCGCTCTCCACGGCTCTCGACGAAGCGGTGATTCTTCCCCTGCAACAGATGCCAAGCCTGCATACGACTCTGGATCTGCTGTTCAGGGAGGCCACCGAACAGCATTGCGGCCGCCAGGTGGTGCTCGACCGCTTGATCGAGGTGGTCATTATCGAGGTACTGCGAGATCTGATGGACCAGAACCGCCTGAACTCCGGCCTGCTTGCCGCGCTGGCTGAAAAACGCCTGGCCAAGGCGATCAACGCGATTCACAAGGAACCCGCACGCCAGTGGACACTGCAGGGACTGGCCGCTGTTGCCGGCATGTCGCGTGCACGTTTCGCTACCCGGTTTCATGAGATTGTCGGCACCACGCCTGGTAGCTATCTGACCGAGTGGCGCATCGCAATTGCCCAGTCCCTGTTGAGTAAGGGCAAAGCGGTGCAACTGGTGGCTGATGAAGTCGGTTACGGCAGCGCCAGTGCGCTGTCACGCGCCTTCACCGCTCAGCTTGGGATCACTCCCTCGAGCTGGAAGAAGCAGGCGTTGCGGAAACCGGTCAACCAGGGACGGAACGAATAAGTTTTCTATGCCAGCCTCTTCACGGATCCTGCGGCTGCGACTATCGGCTCGGCTGCGTCGCCCGATCCACGCCTGCAACTTCAGGGCGGGAACGCGTGATCGTTTATGCGGCGCTCCGATCCCGGGAACATGGCGGTGGATCCATACCCGCCGATCTGCCTGACGATCTCCCACCGGGTTGCACCGCCGCTGAGATCGTAATCAACGGCGCGATGGCCCACTTGTGGTTATGTTCAGATGGCTGTGGATCCGAGCGACCACCACGCCTTCCATTCGGCGCCAAAAATCCTGGCCAGTCCCCTGCCGCCCGGTATAATTTCCAAAACAGCAACAAGCGGACGACTATGCAGAGCTTCAAACCCGGCAGTGATTACCTGGCAGGACGGACCATCCTTGTCACCGGCGCCGGCGACGGTATCGGCAGCGCGGTATCGGTGGCGCTGGCGACCCACGGCGCCACTGTGGTGTTGCTGGGTCGCACGCTGGCCAAGCTCGAGGCGGTCTACGACCGGATAGAGACCGAGGGTGGCGTGCAGCCGGCGATCTATCCGCTCAATCTCGAGGGCGCCACCGAGCACGACTACCTGGAGCTCGCGGAGAAGCTGGACGAGGCCTTCGGCAGGCTGGACGGCCTGCTGCACAACGCGGCACAACTTCGCCTGCTGAGCCGTATCGACGACTATGACGCGCAGACCTGGTATCAGGTGATGCAGGCCAATCTGCATGGTCCCTTCATGCTCACGCAGGCCTGCCTGCCGCTGTTGCGCAGATCGCAAAGTGCCTCGCTGCTGTTCACCTCTGACCGGCTCGGACGCGAGGCTAGAGCCTACTGGGGTGCTTACGCGGTCTCCAAGTTCGGCATCGAGGGATTGATGCAGGTGATGGCTGCGGAGCTGGAGGGGAGCAATGTCCGCGTCAACAGCTTCGCGCCCGGCCCGACACGCACAAAACTGAGGGCGCTGGCCTACCCCGGCGAGGATCCGTCCGGGCTGCAGCCCCCGGAGCAGTTGACCGGCTACTACCTCTGGTTGCTGGGCAACGAGAGCAGCGCCGTCAATGGCCGGATGCTGGATCAGCAGTCGAAGCTTTTCGCGCAGCTGCACAACGCCTAAGGCCGACAAAAAAATCCTGAATTTTCAGTAGTCTGCTTCCCAGAGCGGCAAAGTGTTGTCGGCAGTTCCGCCGATACGGCGCACAGTTGCCGACAGAAAACCGTCGCCTCGAACTTTCACAGCTTTATCTCCCTGATTTATTTGTATAAATAAATCTGGCATGCTATTCGCTAAGTATTCCGGCAGTTATATCTGACCGAGTTTACGACCAGTATGAACAACCAGACTCAGAGTATTGCCGGGAGTCAGAAAAAGATGCCGCTCCACACCCCGCATCCAAGAATCACGCCCCAGTCGAAGCAACGCTACGCATCGCAGGTTCTGGCCCTGACCGGAGTACTGCAGACGACGCTCGAGACCGGTGAATTGATCAGCCTGTTCGCCAAGGAGCTGGCCGGGTTCGTCGAGTTCGACGGGATTCACTACCAGCTTCCGGAGCTGCAGATCGATCTCTCGGTTGGACCGACCACCAGCTTCTCGTGCAACTATGAACTGATCGTCTCAGGCGAGTTTCTCGGCGAGCTGAAGCTGTTCCGCTTCTACCCCTTCGAGGGTGAAGAGCTCGAAACGGTGGAGAACCTGATGTCGGGCCTGCTCTACCCGCTGCGCAACGCGCTGCTCTACCACCGTGCCGTACAGACCGCGCTGATCGATCCGCTGACCGGCGTCAAAAACCGTTCCACGCTCGACGACGCTTTCCAACGCGAACTGAAACTGGCACGCCGCCACAACCACGATCTATCCGTGATCCTGCTCGATATCGATCACTTCAAGCAGGTCAACGATCAGCACGGCCATCTCTACGGCGACCAGGCATTGCGCGCGGTCGCGCAGTGCGTACAGCGAACCATTCGCGACAGCGATCTACTGTTCCGTTTCGGCGGCGAGGAGTTCATGATCCTGCTCTCCGGCACCGGCGCCGAAGGCAGCGCTCTGCTGGCCGAGCGCATCCGACGCGAGGTCGAAAGGATCACGCCGTTTCCCGACGGCAAGACGACGCTGACCATCAGCCTCGGCGTCACCAGCCTGCGTCAAGAGGATGCCCCCGAGAGCCTGCTCGAACGTGCAGACGCGGCGCTCTACCAGGCCAAGCGGAGCGGTCGCAACAGGGTGGTATTCAGCTGAGTTCGATGGCGCGGTTGCTGCTCTTCTGCAAACCCTACGATGTACTGAGTCAGTTCACCGACACCGACGGCCGCAGGACGCTGGCGGACTATATCGAGCTCCCCGGTCTCTATCCGGCCGGCCGGCTCGACCGCGACAGTGAGGGGCTGTTGCTGCTGACCGACGATGGTCGCCTGCAGCAGCGCCTCAGCGACCCCCGTTTCGGCAAATGGAAAACCTACTGGGTGGAGGTGGAGAGGCGGCCCGCAGAGTCGGCGCTGCAACAGCTCAGGGAGGGCCTGACGCTAAAGGACGGAACCACCCAACCGGCGCGGGTGCGCCTGATCGAACCCCCGCCGCTCTGGCCGCGAACCCCACCGGTGCGTTTTCGCGCCAACATTCCTACCCAATGGCTGGAGCTCTCGATACGGGAAGGCAGAAACCGGCAGGTGCGGCGCATGACCGCAGCGGTCGGCCATCCGACACTGCGTCTGGTGCGCCAGCGCATCGGCGATTGGCGACTGGGCGGCCTGCAACCGGGCGAATCGCGGCTTTTACGTTTGTAACATCCTCCCCGGGCCGTTCGCGGGTGATCTTTTTGCTGTAAAATTCGCGCTGACGTAATCCGCCATATCCGGCGACGCGCAGACCCCCGCGGCAGCATTTCACCAGCCTCCGGAGATCAATCGGCTCAACCGCCATGAGTGAACAGAAAAAAATCATCGTCGGCCTCTCGGGCGGCGTCGATTCGGCGGTTGCAGCGCTGCTGCTGCAACGACAGGGGTACCAGGTCGAAGGCCTCTTCATGAAGAGCTGGGAGGAGGACGATACCCAGGCCTACTGTTCGGCGGGCGAGGATCTGGCCGACGCCGAGGCGGTCGCCCACAGACTCGGCATACCCCTGCATACAGTGAATTTCGCCACCGAGTACTGGGACCGGGTCTTCGAGGAGTTTCTCGCCGAATATCGTGCCGGCCGCACGCCCAACCCCGACGTTCTCTGCAATCGCGAAATCAAATTCAAGGCGTTTCTAGAGCATGCGCAGACGCTCGGTGCCGCGGCGATCGCCACCGGCCACTACGCTCGCCGCACAACCGAATCGGGCAAGGTGCAACTCAGACGAGCGGCGGACGACAACAAGGATCAGACCTACTTCCTCTACATGCTCGACCAGCATCAGCTGCGTCCGGCCCGCTTTCCGTTGGGCGGACTGCAGAAATCCGAAGTTCGGGAACTGGCAGCTTCAGCAGGTTTTGGCATCCATGCGAAGAAAGACAGTACCGGCATCTGCTTTATCGGTGAACGCCGCTTCGCCGATTTCCTCAGTCGTTTCCTCCCGTCCGCCCCGGGGCTGATTGTAAGCGTCGACGGAGAGACGCTGGGCGAGCATCAGGGGTTGATCTACTACACCCTCGGTCAGCGCAAAGGGCTGGGGATCGGCGGACGACGCGGGGCGGAGGAGATCCCCTGGTTCGTGGTCGATAAGGATCTGTCGACCAACCGGCTGCTGGTGGCGCAGGGACACGACCACCCGCTGCTGCTGAAGAAAGGGTTGAGAGCCGAGCAGCTGCACTGGATCGCCGGAGAGGCGCCGCCGCTGCCGCTGCGGTGCGAGGCCCGTATCAGGCACCGTCAGCCGCTGCAGCGCTGCACCATCGAAAACATCGAGGAGAATCACTGTACGGTCGCTTTCGAACAGCGACAGCGCGCGGTGACCCCAGGACAGTCGATCGTCTTCTATCAACGCGACTGCTGTCTCGGTGGTGGTATCATTGTTAGTTCAGTTTGAGGGCGAATCGACCATGCGCAGCGACAGAGACAAAGCCATTGCCCTGGCCGGCGTTTTCCAGGCGGCCGATCTCGCCGCTCAGATCGCCCATCGTGGCATGGCGGAGAGCGAAGCGATGGAGGCCAGCATCCACAGTCTGTTCCAGATCGACGCCGCCTCGGTGGTGGCGGTATACGGCGGCGCGGCAGGCGTTGCGCACGGGCTGAAGACGCTGTCACAGCAGCTGGCGGGCATCACCGGCAGAAAGATCGAAACGACGCGTTACGTCATCTCGCTGCTGCATCTGGAGCGCAAGCTGAAGTCCGACCGGGCTATGCAGTCGTTGATTGGCGGCAGGATCGAAGAGAACCAGCCGCGCCTGCTTCACTACCCGCTGCTGCACGCCAACATCCTCGCGGGTCTGGCTGCGATCTACACCGATTCGATCAGCAACCTGAAACCGAGAATCATGGTGCAGGGCAACCCGATGCATCTGCAGAATCAGGACAACATCGACAAGATTCGCGCGCTGCTGCTGGCCGGCATCCGTTCCGCCATGCTCTGGCGTCAATGCGGCGGGGGACGTTTCAGCATCCTGTTCGGAAGAAAGCGGCTGCTGGCCACCACCCGGGAGCTGCTGGATGAGATCGGGCAGACGGCTCTCCCCGGCCAGACCCGCTGATCTCAGTATAGGGGCAGCTGCGCGGCCTCCATGGTGTAGGCACGGGGAACGGAATCGTCGTTGTCGGGTTTTCTGGCCATGCTGACGGTATTCTGTTTGATTTCAAGGCGCCGCCGGCCACCCTTACGACGATCGTGGATCGCCAGCACAGGAACCTCGGATCGCTGGCGGCGCCTGTCCCGATAACTGGAACGGGTAAAGTAGCGCCTGACGATCACCGGTACACCGTTCAGGTGGGTACCATTCAGCTTCTTGATCGCCATCAGCGCGATATCCGTGCGCTCGAACTCGACAATGGCCTGGTACTCCAGAGCACGCCCCTGTTGATCGGCCAGCTCGATGATGGTGATCGATTCAATGCGGTTTTTACGCCGCAACAGACGCTGGAAGCGGGAGCATATCGCCTTGAGAACAAAACTGCGTACATCGCGTTCGCTGGTCGATTCCGGCACAGTGGTGATGAGAACGCGCATTTTTGCCGAGCCCTGAAGTCTGACATTTGTCTGTGACGGCAACCGCTGCCGCCACCCTTGGACTCTAGAACAGCAATATTCTGACCATTTTTAAAATAATATTGTTTTTCAGTTGGTTACTGCTATGTAACCAGCCCCGTCGAGATGGAATGTAAATATTCTTGACATGAAAATGGCGGCTACAGATTGAGCAGCGTCTGCGCCTGCCCGATTCTCTCGCGCTCTTCATCGAGAAATTTCAGCCGTGAATCGGGCATCAGTTCGCCGAGCGAAAGCCGCGCATAAGCGGTAGTCTCGCTGAGGCAGGGGATGCTCTCCTGCGGGGCCTCGCCGGTCAGTACGTGCAGCTGTGCGGTGACCACCAGATCACAGTAGTCGGGCATGCTGCCGGTATCCCGCATCCAGTCTTCCGCCTCGAATGCTGCCACAGTGAATTCGGAGGGAAAGCGCCAGCGCTCGAGGATCATGCTGCTGGTACGCGCCCGCAGGCTGTTGACAGCGTCCTCGATCTCCTCTTCACGCGTGACTTCGGTCGGAAATTTGTCGATATAGTTGAGCACCGCGACGACGCCGATATCGTGCAGCAGCCCGACCAGCATCGCCTGTTCGGGATTGAAGCGCTTGCCACGCCTGGCAAGTACATAGCAGAGCGCGGCGATCTCCGTACTGTGGCGCCACAGCTTGTGCATCTGTCGCTGCAGCAGCGGCGACTCGGAGGTGAACAGCTCGCGCATGGAGAGCGAGAGCACCAGTTTGTGGGTCAGCGCCGAGCCGAGCCGGACCACCGCGGCTGCGCAGGTTTCGACCGGCATGCAGCGTCCATACATGGCGCTGTTGGCCGCTTTGATCAGCTTTGCGGTAATCGCGGGATCGGTCTGAATCACTTCAGCGATGGCATCGGCGTCGCTGACACCGTTGTCGAGCACCCGCGCCACCCGCATCGCCACGTCCGGCAAACTCGGCAGGATCAGCCGGTCGGCCTCGAGATCCTCGAGAAAGCGGTTGGCCAGCTGGTTCTTGAAATTGGGTATATGGGATGCCATCGGTCTCTGCCTGTATCGATCAAGTTTGAATGCAAGCATTGGCGGCACAATGCGCCGGTTCTTGACCGGGTCGTGCGGATATGTACCGGCGTGCAAAGAAAAGCCGGACCACCCTCGGAGTGCGGGCGTCCGGCTTGCCTTACCCTGGCGTCAGAGCGCAATCAGCCGAAGTTGATCACCACCTGCGAGGCTGCTTTCTGGAACTCCTCGATCTGGTCGAAGTTCAGATAGCGATAGATCTCCTCACCCATGGTCTCGAGACCGCCCACCTGCTGCAGATACTCCTCCCGTGTCGGGATGCGCCCCAGCGTCGAGCAGACCGCCGCCAGCTCGGCCGAGCCGAGGTAGACGTTGGCGCCGTTGCCAAGACGATTGGGGAAGTTGCGCGTCGAGGTGGACATCACCGTCGCGCCGTCGCGCACACGGGCCTGGTTGCCCATGCAGAGCGAACAGCCGGGCATCTCGGTGCGCGCACCCGCACGGCCGAAGATGCTGTAGTACCCCTCCTCCACCAGCTGATGCTCGTCCATGCGCGTCGGCGGGCAGATCCATAACCGCGTGGGAATGCTTGAAACCGACTCAAGCACCTTGCCGGCCGCGCGGTAGTGACCGATGTTGGTCATGCAGGAGCCGATGAACACCTCATCGATATTGCTGCCGGCCACGTCGGAGAGCATCTTCACGTCGTCGGGATCGTTGGGACAGGCGACGATTGGCTCATTGATGGTGTCGAGATCGATCTCAATCACGGCTGCGTACTCTGCATCGGGATCGGCCGACATCAGCTTCGGCTCTGCCAGCCACTTCTCCATATTGGCAATGCGGCGCTCGATGGTACGGGCATCCTGGTAGCCGTTGGCGATCATCCACTTCAACAGCGTCACGTTGGACTGCAGATACTCGATCACAGGCGCTTCGTTAAGCTTGATCGTGCAGCCGGCGGCGGAGCGCTCAGCGCTGGCATCGGAGAGTTCGAACGCCTGCTCGGCCTTCAGGTCGGGCAGGCCCTCGATCTCCAGAATTCGGCCGGAAAAGATATTCTTCTTGCCCTCTTTGGCGACCGTCAGCAGACCGTCCTGAATCGCCTGGTAGGGGATGGCGTTGACCAGATCGCGCAGCGTAACTCCGGGCTGCATCGTGCCGCTGAAACGGACCAGCACCGACTCCGGCATATCCAGCGGCATCACGCCTGTAGCCGCACCGAAGGCGACCAGGCCCGAACCGGCGGGAAAGGAGATGCCGATCGGGAAGCGGGTGTGTGAATCGCCGCCGGTGCCGACGGTGTCGGGCAGCAGCATCCGGTTCAGCCAGGAGTGGATGATACCGTCGCCCGGCCGCAGCGCCACGCCGGCGCGGCGTGGAGATGAAGTCGGGCAGGGTGTGGTGGGTCTTGCACGTCCACCGGCTTGGGATAGGCGGCGGTGTGGCAGAACGACTGCATGACCAGATCGGCGGAAAAGCCCAGGCAGGCCAGATCCTTCAACTCGTCGCGGGTCATCGGGCCGGTGGTGTCTTGCGAGCCGACCGTGGTCATCTTGGGCTCGCAATAGGTCCCGGGACGGATGCCGTCGACGCCACACGCCTTGCCAACCATCTTCTGCGCCAAGGTGAAGCCCTTGTTGGAACTTTGCGGCGCCACCGGGCGGCGGAACACGGTGGACGGCGTCAGGCCCATGGCTTCGCGCGCCCAGTCGGTTAGGCCGCGGCCGATGATTAGGTTGATGCGTCCGCCGGCCTGCACTTCGTCCAGCAGCACGTCGGACTTGAAGCTGAAGCGGCTGAGCTCGGCGCCGCTGTCGTGATGCTTGACCACGCCTTCATAGGGGTAGATGTCGATGACATCGCCCATGTTCATCTTGGTCACGTCGCAATCGGTGATCGGCAGCGCGCCGGCGTCTTCCTGGGTGTTGAAGAAGATCGGCGCGATCTTACCGCCCAGGCAGTAGCCGCCAAAGCGCTTGTTGGGTACGTAGGGGATGTCCTCGCCGGTCCACCACAGCACCGAATTGGTGGCGGATTTGCGACTGGAGCCGGTACCGACCACGTCGCCGACGTAGGCGACCGGGTATCCCTTCGCCTTCAACTCGGCGATTGTCTGCAACGGATCGCCCTCCAATCCCGGACGTGGATTCTTCAGCATCGCCTTGGCGTGCAGCGGAATGTCCGGTCGCGACCAGGCATCCGGCGCCGGCGAGAGGTCGTCGGTATTGGTCTCGCCCGGCACCTTGAAGACACTTACGGTAATCTTTTCGGCGGCCCGATCACGGGCGGTAAACCACTCGGCATCGGCCCAGGATTGCATCACCTTGCGGGCGGGCGCGTTGCCCCCCTCCGCCTTCTCCCTGACATCGTGAAAAGCGTCGAACATAAGCAGGGTTTTGGACAGTGCCGCCACCGCAGCCTCGGCCAATTCACTATCATCTAGCGCTTCGATCAACGGCGTGATGTTGTATCCACCCAGCATGGTCCCGAGGAGCTCCACCGCGCGCACCCTGTCGAGCAACGGCGTTGTGGCCTTGCCCTTGGCGACATCCGCCAGAAAGGCTGCCTTGACATAGGCGGCCTGATCGACTCCCGCCGGAACGCGGTCGGTGATCAGCTCAAGCAGTAATGCCTCCTCTCCTGCCGGCGGATTCTTCAGCAGTTCCACCAGTGCCGCTGTCTGCTCGGCATCCAGAGGCAGCGGCGGTATGCCCTCGGCGGCACGGGAAGTTACATGTTCACGATAGGTCTCTAACAACGCTTATCCCTCCAGCGGATTGCGCCTGTGAATCAAGCGCATTGAAAAATCTTCTGAAATTGCCCGATCCAACCGCGGCATTGGATGAAACATTAACACGCTATTGCGATACGCATCTGAATATCCGCCCGCTTCCGCTTTCGCGCAACTGACGGCGATGCTGATCGTCGTAGGCCGATATTATTACGATCGTCCTACTCTGCCCGGAAACTGCTCTATTTTCGCAGGATCAATTGACGTTATCCACCCGTTGTTCAATTTTATAACCGAATCGGGGGAAATTACCGAACCGCAGCAGTGGTATGATTTACCCTTTAACCTGACCAGCCGGAAAGATAGAGAATCCATGGAACTTTCAAGCCTCACCGCCATCTCCCCCGTCGACGGACGCTATGCAAACAAAACTCGGGATCTTCGTGCAATTTTCAGTGAGTTCGGGCTGATCAGGTACCGGGTCGTGGTGGAGATAAGATGGCTGCAGGCGCTGGCCGGGCACCCCGGCATCGTCGAAGTACCCAAGCTCAGCGAGACCGCAAATGCCCTGCTGGACGGATTGATCGCCAGCTTCGGCATCGGGGATGCCGAGCGGGTCAAGGAGATCGAGCGCACCACCAACCATGACGTCAAGGCGGTGGAGTATCTGCTCAAGGAGAGGATCTCCGGCAACAAGGAACTGGAGCGGATAAACGAGTTCTTCCATTTCGCCTGTACCTCGGAGGATATCAATAACCTCTCGCATGCGCTGATGTTGCGGGAGGGCCGCGAAGCGGTACTTTTGCCGCAGATCGACAACCTGATCGAATCGGTAAAATCGCTGGCGCTGGCGCACGCAGAACAGCCGCTTCTCTGCCGCACACACGGCCAGCCTGCCTCCCCCTCGACGCTTGGTAAAGAGATGGCCAATGTGGTCTACCGACTGCGGCGCCAACGGGATCAGATCGCGCAGGTTCGGCTGCTGGGCAAAATCAACGGTGCTGTCGGCAACTACAACGCGCACCTCTCGGCCTATCCCGAAATCGACTGGCCTGAATTCGCCAACTGCTTCGTCACCGGCTTGGGGCTGGAGTTGAATCCCTACACCATCCAGATCGAGCCGCACGACTATATGGCGGAGTTGTTCGATGCGATCGCCCGCTTCAATACCATCCTGATCGATTTCTGCCGCGATATCTGGGGCTACATCTCTATCGGCTATTTCAAGCAGAAGACGGTTGCCGGCGAGGTGGGGTCGTCGACCATGCCGCACAAGGTCAATCCCATCGACTTCGAGAACGGCGAGGGCAATCTGGGAGTCGCCAACGCGCTGTTCGGACACCTGGCGCAGAAACTGCCGATCTCACGCTGGCAGCGCGACCTGACCGACTCAACCGTGCTGCGCAACATGGGGGTCGGCATCGCCTACACCGAAATTGCGCTGCAGTCGGTCGCCAAGGGCATATCCAAACTCGAAGCCGACGCCGAGCGCATGCTGGCCGATCTCGACCAGAACTGGGAGGTACTGGCCGAGCCGATCCAGACCGTCATGCGCCGCTACGGCATCGAGAAACCCTACGAAAAGCTGAAAGCGCTGACGCGCGGGCAGCGGATCAGCGCTCAGGAGATTGTCGCCTTTATCGATACCTTGGAGATCCCGGACGATGCCAAGAGAAGGTTGAAGGCGATGACACCGGCGAGCTACATCGGCAACGCGGTGGCTCAGGCCAAGTCGATCTGAATTCGCGACAATCCCCGATCCAATCACCGCCCAACGGGAAAATAGAATAAAAGAAGCCGGGGTCCATGCGGCCCCCGGCTTCTTTTTCATGGCGGGTATCTGCATGATACCCCGATCAGACCTTAGTGGGTCGTGATCTCTACGCGACGGTTCTTGGCGCGACCTTCACGGGTGCCGTTGTCGGCAACCGGGCTGCTCTCGCCCATACCGTTGGTGGAGATTCCACTGATACCCATCGACTCGAGGTAAGCGGCAGCCGCCTCGGCGCGACGCTCAGAGAGCCCCATGTTGTAGCTGGCGGAGCCGATACTGTCGGTGTGACCGGTGATGGTCAGCTGCTCCTGACCCTTGCTCGCCTTGATACGGTCGGCCAGATCACTGAGGGCCTGCTGCATACCGGGCTTGAGCACGGCGCTGTCGAAATCGAACTCATCCTCAACCAGATTGATGGTCAGGTTCTCGACAACCTCACAACCCGACATGTCGACGGTCGCGCCGGCACGGGTACCGGGGCAACGATCTTTGGCATCCAGCACACCGTCACCGTCCGAATCCATCGGGCCAGCATCCTTCATCGGCGCCATCGGCGCTGCGTCGCCGCAGGACTGCTGTGGACCGGGCGTACCGTCCGAGGACATCCAGCACTCTCCCGCGCTGTTAATAACCATGGACTTCGCACTGTCCGAGGTGTACTTCTTGACACCACCGTGCGACATAGCGACGGCCTGGGTTGCCATAGTCATACCAACTATCAAGCCAACAGGCGCCAACATCGCTATCATTTTTTTCTGCATCATTTCCTTTTTTCCTCTCGGTTTGTCACTCAATTTAAATCTACTGATGAGCTGGCGTTGCTCAGAACCTCAACCCGACCGCAGATGAATCGTTTTTACCATCGGTTGCGCCGAAGATTGTCACATAATTACGGATAATTCCAGCGCTTTCTGGAAACGCGATTCGTTATTTCATGCCACCGGCGCACTTTGTGAAACTTTCTCACGGCAACTTATGCCTGACCGTGTCGAATCGATGTGAAGCCGGAGTGATTTACCACCCGGCACATCCTTATCAGCACCACCTTCGGTACGTTATTCTGCGAACACCACCTGTAAATATAGTACCGCCCGAATGAATCTCAACTTTCCAACCGGCCTCTGCGCCGAAAGATTTCTTGCCGAGTACTGGCAACAGCGTCCGTTACTGATCAGAAACGCACTGCCCGGATACACCTCTCCCCTGGACGGTGACGAACTCGCCGGACTGGCGCTGGAGGAGTCGATCGAATCCCGCCTGGTGCTCGAGCGTGATGGATCCCGGCCCTGGCAGGCGGAGTACGGCCCCTTCGATGCGGCCAGGTTTGAGCGGCTGCCGTCGAGTCATTGGACGCTGCTGATCCAGGATATCGAGAAGCATCTGCCCGAGGTCGGAGAGCTGCTCGATGCTTTTGCTTTCCTGCCCCGCTGGCGACTGGACGACATCATGATCAGCTACGCTGCCGACCGGGGTTCGGTGGGACCGCATGTCGACGACTATGATGTTTTCCTGGTGCAGGCTGCCGGGCACCGTCGCTGGCAGATCGAGGAGACCGGACGCAGCGAAGCGGAGTACATCCCGGATCTGGATCTGCGTATCCTTCCCGATTTCGATCCGACGCAGGAGTGGCTGCTGTCGCCGGGAGATCTGCTCTACCTGCCGCCGCATATTCCGCACTGGGGCCTCGCCGAAGGTAACGGCTGTATCACCTGCTCGGTTGGCTATCAGGCACCGAGGCTCGATATGATGGCGCTCGACTGGTGCGATCAGACGATTCAGCGGCAGGTCCCCGCAGTGCGCTATCGCGATATCCCGCTGCGCCCCCAGCACGACAGCGCCGAAATCGACGCGGAGGTACTGTCCGCGCTGCATGCCGATCTCCTGGGTTACCTGCAGCAGGATCCGGTCGCTTTCGCGCGTTGGTTCGGCTGCCATGTCTCTGAAGCGAAAGCACACCTGCAGATCGAGCCCGCTGCTGTGCCGCTCGATCGCGAACAGTTCATGGCAGAGTGGCGCATGCAGGGCAGCATCGAACGCAACGGCTGGTCGAAATTTCTTTTCTTTCCGGCAACGGATGAGCGCTGCTATCTGTTTGTCAGCGGGCAGGCGTTCTCTCTGCCGCTGCAGCGGCGCTCGACGATCGCACTGCTCTGCAGTGCGCGTCAGTTGGTCTACTCTTCCTGTATGCATCGGTTTTCGGATCAGGAGAGTCAGGAGCTGCTCTGTTCGCTCCACAACGAGGGGCATCTGCAGTTCCTCACCTGAATCGGGGGTTCCGAGACGATATGGATGAGTTGGATCAATTGAGCGCAGAGACGGCCTCACCCTCCCCGGAGTTCTCCGTCGAGGGAGTGCTGGAGTTGCGCCGGGTTTGCGCTGAAATCACCGCGCAGGCGAACCGCACTATCGACCTGCTGAGCAACGAACTGGATGCCATGCTCTATGATCAGAAACCCTTTCTGGAGAGTATCAAACAGCTGGCTTTGCGCAGCCACCAGAGCCGTATCCGTATCCTGTTGCGGGACAACAGCCGCGCGCAGCGGGAGGGACACAGGCTGGTGGAGCTGGCGCGTCAGCTGCCCAGCAACATCGAGATCCGACGGCCGGCCGAGGCCCACTGCCAGCAGAGCGACGAACTGCTGATCGCCGACGGCAGCGGTTATTTCCGGCGCGATGAGCGCAACCGTACCCTAGGCTTCGCCAGTTACCGCAACCGCCTGCAGGCAGAGCAGCTAGGGCGCCGCTTCGAGGAGATATGGCAGCAGGGCAGCAACGACAGCGACTTGCGCCGACTCCATCTGTGACCGCATTGAAGATACTCTCCTGCAAGCTGTTGCCGCTTCTGCTGTTCTTGCTCTCGACCTATGCCTACGCCGATTACCCACTCGAGATCATAGAGCTGAAGAGCCGACCGCTGGATGAGGTACTGCCGCTGGTACGCTCCTTCGTCGCGCCCGATGGCGCCGTCAGCGGTATGCGCAATCAGCTGCTGTTGAGGACCTCTCCGGCCAATCTTCGCGAGATCAGGGGTCTGCTGGAACAGCTCGACCGGCCGGCGCAAAATCTGCTGATCTCGGTGCGGCAACAATCGACATCGTCCGCCGGGCGGGATCTCGCCCGCGCGGATATCCAGATCGAGTCGGGCAGACGCGGGCACGCAACCAGCGGCCCTCGCGATCGGCAGCAATCGTTCAGCCTGCAGGGGATCGAGGGACGCACCAGCGGAGAGGCCGCTCTCGTCAGCCGGGTTCGGACAGTCGCCGGACAGAGTGCCTTCATCGCAACCGGCCACTCGGTTCCGCTCGATACCGGTCAGCGTCTGGCCGACGGCGTGATCCGCCATTATCAGCAGCGTACCGACTACCGCGATACGACCAGCGGTTTTTACGCCCTCCCGCAGATAAACGGTGAGCGGGTAACCATCGATATCTCGCCGTTTGCCATGCAGCAGAACGGACCGCGAGGTATGTTGGAACTGACCGCCGCGACAACCCGGATCAACACACGTCTCGGTGAGTGGACCCCCCTGGGCGGCATCGGCCTGCAGCGATCGTCCGCGGTCTCGGGCATTGGCTTGAATGCCGCCACAGGCGAGCGACTGGACCGGCAGATCGAGATCAAAGTCGAGCTGCTGCGTTAGCGGACCTCGCAGCTCCCGGCGCTGAATATGCACCATATTCAAGCGGACAATAGGCTCTCTCCCCCTCAATAAGGAGAGGCTATCTGCGCTCGTCCGAGCCAATCCCGACTGCTGCTCAGAGCTCCAGCTCCATCAAGTCGACCTGGCTCAGACGACGGCGAATCACACGGCTCGTATCACCCTCCACCATTACCTCCGGGATAAGGTCTCGACCGTTGTAGGTACCGGACATGACCGCCGCGTAGGCGCCAGCCTGCTGAAACGCCACCAGGTCTCCCGCCCCCAGTGACGCCGGAACCGACGCGTCGCGCTGAAACAGGTCTGTACTCTCGCAGACGGGTCCGACCAGATTTGCCATGACCCACGTCGCTTCGTGCTGTGCCAACGGCAGCAGCGGGTGGACCGCCTGATAGAGCGCCGGGCGCATCAGGTCGTTCATGCCGGCATCCAAAATCAGGAAGGGGGGCTGCGCCGCCTTGCGATAGATGACGCGGCTGACCATCACCCCGGCTCCGGCAACCAGTGAACGCCCCGGCTCGACCGCCACACGCAGCGAAAGCGGCAGCAGCTCCTGTTCGACAATCGCTGCAACTGTCTCGAATGCGAGCGTTCGTCCATCGCCGTAATCAACCCCGAATCCGCCGCCCAGATCGATATGGCCTATCTCCACTCCAAGCTCACGCAGCCGCAGCGTCTCCCGTGCCAACAACCGGCAGAGCGCACGGTATGGCCGCTCGTCGAGTATTTGCGAGCCGATATGAGCCGCCAGCCCGCGCAGCTGCAGGTGGGGTGAGCGCAGCACGGCTGCCAGCGCTTGGTCGAGCTGATCCAACGGAATGCCGAACTTGCTGCCGCGTACGCCGGTGGTGATATTCCGATGGGTGTTGGCATTCACCTCGGGGTTGACACGCAGCGCCACCGCAGCCCGGCATCCCTGTTCCCGCGCCACACCCTCCAGCAACTCAAGCTCGGGGATCGATTCGATGTTGAACTGGCCAATGGCGGCAGCGAGCGCCTGTCCCATCTCCCGGGCTTGTTTGCCAACACCGGAAAAGACGATGCCCTCCGGCCGAATGCCGGCCTGCAGCGCGCGCGCCAACTCCCCGCCGGAGACGATATCGGCACCCAGACCTGCAGCTGCCATCAAGCGGAGTACCGAGAGATTGGCGTTGGCCTTGACCGCGTAGTGAATGCTGATCCCAAGCGGATCGAACGCCGCCCGGCAACTCCGGATGGCACTCTGAATGGCAGCCTTTGAGTAACAGTAGAAGGGGGTACCGACCGTCGCCGCGAGCTGCTCGAGATCGACCTCTTCGTGATGCAGTCGACCGTTGCGATAGGCGATAAAGGGTGAAACAGGCATGGACGTTCTCCTCGGGTATGAGTTTCAGACCATGCTACGCGGCCAGGCAGTGTGCGACAGCGGGCAGATGTGGGGTTGTTGCCGTCGTTTCGATGCTTTTGTCCCGCGTAACGTCGCCGCGACGTAACTGCGGCTGGACGGCTTCATCATGGCTTCGCGATAATCCGCCAATGGACAACTACGACCGCAAGATCATCCGTGCGCTGCGTGAAAATGCGCGCACTTCGCTGGCCGAGATCGGCCGGCGGGTCGGCCTGTCGCGAAGTGCGGTCGCCGAACGTGTCGAGCGGCTGGAACAGAGCGGTGTCGTCAACGGGTACAGCGTGCGACTCGGCGGCACGGCAGCGGCCGGACTCCAGGCCTATTTCCAGCTTACCTTCAGCCCGTTTCATCTGCACCAGCTGGCACCCCGGCTACGGTCGATTCCGGAGTTGACCCGGATCCACGCATTGAGCGGAGAGATCGACCTGATGCTGTTCGCCGAGGTCGAATCGATGGATCGGCTGAATCAGATCCGCGGAGAACTCGAACGGCTTCCCGATCTGAAGCGACTGCTCACCTGCCCGGTACTGGAGTCGCTCTGACCCTCGACGCCCAACTTGGGCCGCGCGTCAGCGCCACTGCTGGCGCAGTCGATCCCGGTTCATCGCGAACCACTGCACCGCCACCAGCGCGCTGGTGCAGTTGATGCGGCCGCCGTAGAGCTCGTCGATGAGCGCGTCGGCCCCCAGCACTTCGACGCGGATATCCTCGCCCTCGGTCTCGAGTCCGTGGATGCCGCCGGCGGCGGAAGCATCGACCTCGCCGCAGAAGAGGTGGATCCGCTCGGTGGTGAAGCCCGGGCTGACCATGAAGCGGCAGATCGGCTCGATGCGTCCGACAGTGCAACCCGCCTCCTCGACCGCCTCGCGTCGTGCCACCCCTTCGGGGCTCTCGCCGTCGTCGATGATTCCGCCCACCACTTCCAGGATCCAGGCACCGCCGGGAAAGTCGATCGCACCGATGCGAAACTGCTCGATCATCACCGCGCTGTCGAGACGTGGATCGTAGAGTAGTACCGACGCCGCCTCGAAGGCGTCGACCCTCTCCCTGTGCAGTTTGTTGCTGGTGCCGCCGCTGTAGAGCGAGTGCTGCAACTCGAAACGATCAATTCCGAGAAACCCCTCGTGAAGCCGCTCGCGCGAGAGTATGTCCACCCTCTTGCTGTTAAATATTTCGCCTTTGGTCATCGCTTTTTCGCTAGATATATTATAGAATTCTAATATTAAAGTAATCGGATATTTGCCCGATATACTTGGTGTTGCCGTTGTTCAGGTTGAAATGTTGTGAACGTGCTTGTCAAACTGCTCTGTTCTGCGCTGTTGCTGGTCATCAGCCTCGCCCCCCTCGCCGAACCGCTCGATCAGATCCAGACCAGTCGTGACTGGTCGGTGGAGGCCTCCAGCGCGCGTGGTGCCGGCATTCCGATCATGGTCATATTTACCGCGAAGAGTTGCGGTTACTGCACGCAGCTCAGGGATCAGGTATTGCAGCCACTGCTGCGGCAGGGTGCACTGAAGAACCGGGTGCTGATTCGCGAGTTCGACATCGACAGCGGCGGCAAGATCACCGACTTCGACGGCGAGCGGATCCGCAGCAGGATCTTCGTGAAACGCTACGACATCTACGCCACGCCGACGGTGGTGCTGGTCGATCATCTGGGCAGGGCGCTTACCGACCCGATCGTCGGTTTCAACGGACCCGAAGCCTATACCGAGTTTCTCGACCACGCCATCAGCAGCGCGGTGATGTCGTTGGCTGCCCTGAGCCCACGCCACGCTGCAAATCTCACCGGCAACTGAGCCCGGGCGGAACCCGCGCAATACGAACTCCGGGGGGCACGCGCCCCCCTTCTTTTTACTCCCTCAAACCGAGGCCGCCAGCGCCTGGTCCAGATCGGCGATGATGTCGTCGATATGCTCGATACCTATCGACAGACGCACCATATCGTCGCTGACGCCGGCCTTGGCCGCCTCTTCGGGTGCCAGCTGGCGATGGGTGGTGGTTGCGGGGTGACAGGCGAGTGTTTTGGCGTCGCCGATGTTCACCAGCCTGACCGCCAGCTGCAGCGCGTCGATGAATCTGGCGCCCGCCTCTTTGCCCCCCTTGATGCCGAAAGAGAGAATGCTCGAAGCCCTGCCGCCCATATACTTATCCACAAGCGGTTTGTCGGGATGGCCTTCGAGACCGGCGTAACGTACCCAGGCAACCCGCTCGTGACCCTGCAGATATCCGGCCACCGCCACTGCGTTTTCGCAATGCCGGTCCATGCGAACCGGCAGCGTCTCTATGCCCTGCAGCACCAGGAAACTGTTGAACGGCGATATCGCCGCGCCCATGTTGCGCAACGGCACCACGCGTGCCCGGCCGATATAGGCCGCCTCGCCCAACGCCTCGGTGTAGACCACGCCGTGGTAGGAGACATCCGGTTCGTTGAGCCGGCGGAAGCGCTCCTTGTGTTCGGCCCAGGGGAACTTGCCGGAGTCGACCAGGACCCCGCCGATGGTGGTGCCGTGGCCGCCCATGTACTTGGTTAGCGCGTGCACCACGATATCCGCGCCGTGCTCGAATGGACGGCAGAGATAGGGGCTGGGCACCGTATTGTCGACGATCAGCGGCACGCCATGCGCGTGCGCCATGTCGGCGATCGCGCCGATATCGACCACGTTGCCCGCAGGATTGCCGATCGACTCGCAGAAGACCGCGCGGGTGCGATCGTCGATCTGCGCCGCCATGCCATCGATATCCTTGGGGTCGACGAATTTCGCCTTGATGCCCAGCTGCGGCAGCGTGTGCGCGAAGAGATTGAAGGTGCCGCCATAGAGCGTCGAAGTGGTGATGATGTTGTCGCCCGCCTCGCAGATGGTGAATATCGCGTTGGTGATGGCCGCCATTCCCGAGGCCAGCCCGAGCGCGCCTATGCCCCCTTCCATCGCCGCCACCCGCTTCTCCAGTACGTCGGTGGTGGGATTCATGATCCGGGTGTAGATGTTACCCTGAACCTTCAGGTCGAAGAGGTCGGCGCCGTGCTGGGTATCGTCGAACGCATAGGAGGTAGTCTGATAGATCGGTACCGCGACCGCTTTGGTGGTTGGATCCGGCTCAAATCCGCCGTGCACGGCGATGGTTTCGATTTTCATGGCTCTCTCCTCTGTATGTTCTATGCGTTAGCGCTATTCTCTCTCCCGCCGACCAACCCTTGGCAGCGGCATGCCCGGGTTGCGGCGTCTGCGCATTCATGCGCAGAACCTGCGAGGGTGGGATGTTAACCTCCGGCTTCGGCGGATGTCGATGGGAAACTCTCTTCCACTTCCTGCGGCGCGCTGCTTACCCCATCACCGGGACAGAAGGCTTCGCCGGCGGTGATGCAGCCGAGCGGGACCACGATCAGCGTCAGTGAAGTGGCGACGACGGGTCCGAACAGCAGCGATATCGCCATCCCCTGAAAGATCGGATCGAACAGAATCGCGAAGGCGCCGGCCATCATCGTCAAATCGGTCACCCAAATCGGTCGCATCCTGATGTGGCCGGCCATGATCACCGCTTCGCGCACCGGGATACCGCGATCGACCTCGTTCTTGGCGAAATCGACCAGCAGGATGGAGTTGCGTACCTCGATGCCGGCCAGTGCGATGAAACCGATCATCGAGGTGGCGGTAAACTCCGCGCCGAGCAGCCAGTGTCCAGGAATGATGCCGATCAACGTCAACGGTATCGGTGCCATGATGATCGCCGGCTGAATGAAATTACGAAACTCCCATACCAGCAGAATATAGATCAGCACCAGCGCGGCGGCGAACGCCAGCCCCATGTCGCGGAAGGTCTCGTAGGTGACGACCCATTCGCCACTCCACTCGAACGCCGAGAAACCGCGATCCTCGGGTGGTCCGCTCAGCGTACCGCTGATAGCCACCCCGTCCGGTGCGGTATACCCTTCCAGTTGCGACTCCACCGCCAGCATGCCGTAGATCGGTGCGCCGAGCCGCCCCTCCATCTCGCCGGTCACATACTCCAGCGGACGTAGATCCTTGTGGTAGATGACCGGATCCTCGGCAACCCGCAGAAACCGCCCCAGCTCATGCAGCGGCACGCTCTCTCCGGCGGGATGCGGAATCGGCAGATTGGAGAGCCTGGCCAGATCCGAGCGTCGCTGCAGCGGCAGCTGCAACAGCAGATAGGTCGGCTCCAGCCCCCCGCCCCGCTTGACGTCGCCCAGGCGGTAACCGCCCATCGCCATCTCGATATTGCGGTTGATCGTTTCGACGGTAACGCCACGCCTGATCGCCTTGTCGCTGTCGATCTGGAAGTGCCAGCGCGCGTGCGCCTGCGTCATGTAGCTGTCGACATCGACCAGATTGGGCACCGCCTCCATCATCCGCATCATATCCTCCGCCACGCGGCGGCGCGTCGCGGCGTCGGGACCATATATTTCGGCAACGACCGTCTGCAGCACCGGAGGTCCGGGTGGCATCTCAACCACCGCGATGCGCGCGCCGGCCCGCCGCGCGATCGGTGTCAGTAGCGCCCGGGCCCGCTCAGCCAGCTGATGACTGCTCGCCGTGCGCTCGTTCTTGTCGGTCAGCATCACCTGGATATCCGCTTCCCAGGGCTCCCCGCGCAGATAGTAGTGGCGCACCAGACCATTGAAGTTGAATGGCGAAGCGGTACCGACATAGGCCTGCAGCGCGGTCACCTCCGGCTGCAGCGCCAGCTCCCGCACCAGATGCTGCGTGAGATTGGCGGTCAACGGCAGCGCGCTGCCCTCGGGCAGATTGATCAGCACACCGAACTCCGGTTTGTTGTCGAACGGCAGCATCTTGACCGTCACCGACTGGGTATAGAAGAGCGAACAAACCCAAAAAAACGCCACTACGATCGACCAGAGGAAGATCTGCCCCAGGCGCCGATGTTTGACAAGCGGTTCGATCAGCGGTCGGTAGTAACGGCCTATGCCGGCCTGAATGCGGTGCTCGCGCGCCTCAGCGCTCTGCAGCGCCGCCAGCTTAGGTCGCAGGCGCATCGCGAACCAGGGCGTGAAGACGAAAGCGGCAATCAGCGAGAAGCTCATTGCTACCGACGCCAACAGCGGTATCGGCAACATGTAGGGCCCCATCATGCCGCTGACGAATCCCATCGGCAGCAGCGCGGCCAGCACCGTCAACGTGGCGATGATGGTCGGATTGCCGACTTCGCGCACGGCGTCGACCGCAACATCCGAGCTTGTAACCCCGTCGTGCAGCCAGCGCCGAAATATGTTCTCGACCACGACGGTGGCGTCGTCGACCAGGATGCCTATCGCGAAGATCAGCGCGAACAGACTGACCCGGTTGATGGTATAGCCGAGCACCCAGGCCGACCAGATGGTGATCAGAATCACCACCGGAATGACGATGATCACCACCAGTGCCGGTCTGGCGCCGATGGTGAACCAGCAGAGCAGACTGACCGCGACCGCCGCGCCAAGGAGCGCCGCCAGCAACTCGTTGACTTTGTCGTTGGCGGTCTTGCCGTAGTTACGGGTTACCGCAACTTCGACCTCATCAGGCAAAAGCCGGCCTTTCAGACCTTCGAGCCGATGCAGAATCTCGCGCGCCACGGCCACGCCGTTCGAACCCTCCTTTTTCGCCAGCGCGAGGGTGACCGCCGACGCGCCTTCGGTCTCCCGCTGGCCGGCTGGCTGGGCGGCACCGCTGTGATAGGAGACCAGATGGCGTGCCTCTCCTGCCGCCTCGAAGACGTTCGCCAGATCCCGCAGATAGACCGGACTGCCCCGCAGGTTACCGACAATCAATGCCCCCACGCTCTCGGCGTCGCGCAGGAATGCGCCCGAGGTCACTTTGAAGCTGCCGTTGCGCTGTTCCAGATAGCCGCCGGACTGCGCGCCATTGGCGCCTCGCACGGTATTGGCGATAGTCTCAAGAGAAACGCCGTAACCGGCCAACCGCTCGGGCGCGACCTCGATGCGAATCTCACGCGCCCGTCCGCCGACGACGAATCCACTGCCGGTGTTCGGCACCGCCTCCAGGCGCTGCAGCAACTCCACCGCCAGTTCCCGCAACCGGCTGTCGTCGAGCCGTTCCGACCAGAGCGTGATGGTGACGACCGGCACGTCGTCGATCCCCTTGGGTTTCACCAGCGGCGGTGCGATACCCGGCGGCATCCGGTCGAGATTCGACTGCAATTTGTCATGTACTTTGACGATCGACGGCCCGAGCTTCTCGCCAACCTTGAAGCGCACCGTAACCATCCCTTCGCCGCGCCTGGATGCCGAATAGACGTGCTTGACGCCGACGATCTCGCTCATCATCCGTTCAAGCGGCCTGATCGCGAGCGCCGCGACCTGTTGCGCCGCGACGCCGGGATATCGGACGAAGATGTCGACCATCGGCACCGAGATCTCCGGATCCTCCTGGCGCGGCGTGAACAACAGGCCAAGCAGGCCAACCAGCAGCGTGACCATCAGTAACAGCGGTGAAAGTGGCGAGTTGATAAAGAGTCTTGCGATCCCGCCGGCGAGACCGAGCGGCGGTTCACCGCTGATCGGCAGCGGCGCGTGTGTCCAGGCCGGGCGTCTTGAGCGGAATCTGGCGGGGCGCTTCGCCATGATTGAAAGATCCCTGATACAACCTCAAAGTCGTAACCCCGTACTACTTTGGGATTGAGCTCGTAATCCCCTGATTATTAGTGTAGTCAAGGCCGTGGCGGAACCCCTCTTCGATCGCCTCAGCCTCGCACCCGATTCCTGCGCCAGATCAACTCCAGATCGAATAGTGATGTGCCAGCGGGTAACACGGCGCTGTCACGAATGCGCCACTGCTATCCTCAAATGAGAGCCTGCCGGGTGGCTCGAATGCTGATACAGAACCAGGACAACCAGCGATGATCGAGATCAGACACAAGGGAAACGGGGAGATACTGGAATCTTTGGATGTGGATTCACTGCGGGGTGCGGATCTGCGCGACATGCGCCTGCAAGGTGCGGCACTTTCAGGTATGGATCTGTCGGGTGCACGTCTGCAATACGCCGATCTGGTTGGCGCGGATCTGCGTCAGGCCAATCTGCAGGGCGCCTATTTCGCCGGCGCGCATCTGAACGATGCCGACCTCAGTGGTGCCAATCTCGCAGAGGCCAAGCTGGGCGCCGAACGGCGATCGCTGGCGGCGATTCTAAGCAGGGCCACGCTGCAGGGAGCCAACCTGCAACGCGCCGATCTGCGCTTCGTGGAGATGCGCGGCTGCAATCTTTGCGACGCCAATCTCAACCATGCCGACCTGCGCGACGCGGACCTGTCGAATGCGATGATGCTGCGCCTGCAGGCAAACCGCGCGCTGCTGATAAAAACCAATCTTCGCGAGGCGGACATGAGCGGCGCCAACCTCTCCGACAGCCATCTCAACGAGGCAAACATGGTCAAGGCGGTTTTGCGTGACGCGCTCATGGAGAGCAGCTCCGGCGGTGGATTCACGGTTATCAATCTCGCCAATCTGGAGGGAGCGGACATGCAGGGAGCGCGGATGGCCAATATCTCCGCCGAGGAGACCAATATGCGTTACGCCAATCTCAGCGGCGCCGACCTCTCGCATGCGGTGATGGGAGGAGCTATCCTGCGCAGCGCGATTGTCACCGGAACAAATTTCGAGGCGGTTGAGCTGGCCACGGTGACGATGGAGTTCGCCAACTTTTCGCAGGCGCTGAACGCCCGCATCCCTTCGTATAAAACCAACCTGAGATAAAAAAGGCCGAAGCCGGAAAGTCGCCGGCTTCGGCCTTCCTCTTCAGGGCTCGACTAATTCTGGGTCTGGTAATAGGCCATCAGAATATCGGCGACTTCGGGGCGCGAAAACTCCGGCGGCGGAGCGATGCCGTTACCCAGCATTTCACGCACCTTCGTACCCGAGAGCAGCACGAAATCCTCTTTGGCGTGATCCGGCGCATCGCGCATCATCACCACCTTGTTCAACTTCTTGGAGTAGGCGGTATGGTCGGCGCGGAAAATCTCGATATCCAGGGCGCCTTCCGGTACCTCGTCATCGAAAATCGTCTGCGCATCGAAGGCACCATAGTAGTCGCCCACACCTGCGTGATCGCGTCCGATGATAAAATGCGTGCTACCCATGTTCTGGCGGAAATAGGCATGCAGCACTGCTTCGCGCGGTCCTGCGTAGAGCATGTCGAAGCCGTAACCTGTGACCATCACCGAGTTGGGTGGAAAGTAGAGCTCGGCCATCTTGCGAATCGCGGCATCGCGAACCGGGGCGGGGATATCACCGGGCTTCAGCTTTCCCAGCAGCATGTGCACCACCACGCCGTCGGCTTTTACCGCATCCATGGCCATCTTGCACAGCTCTTCGTGCGCGCGGTGCATCGGGTTACGTGTCTGGAAAGAGACGATGGTGTTCCAGCCGTGCTCCTTGATTTCGTTGCGGATCTCCACCGCGGTGCGGAATGTATCCGGAAAGTCGGTCTGAAAATAGCTGAAGCTGAGCACCTTGATCGGACCGGAGAGCGCGAAGCGCCCCTGTGAATTGAAAGTGGCGACGCCCGGATGGGCCTCATCGGTGGTGCCGTAGACACGCTCGGTCATCAGCTGCATCTGTTCGTCGCTGATCTCTTCGATGGCGTCGACGTCCATCACCGCCAGCACCGGATTGCCCTCTACGTTGGGATCGCGCAGGGCGATGCGTTTCTCGCCTTTGATCGCATCCACGCTCTCCAGCAGGCAGAGCACGGGCACCGGGAAGAAGCTGCCGTCCGACATCTTCATGCTCTCGGCGCAGCCTATCGCGTCGCCGACGGTCATAAACCCCTTCAGCGGACTGAAATATCCACCGCCCATCATCACTGCGTTGCCGGCCGCCTGCGAACTGATCACCACTGAAGGCAGACTCTCTGCTTCATGTCTCAGCTGCTGGTGCGCATCGGTGTCGTAGACAAACAGTGGCTGGAGTACATCTGATCCGATAGGTTTGATCATGTAACTTCGTCTCCTGAGTTATTGAACCAATTTATTCGTCTGCCAAGGCACCATGCTGATGCATCGGTAGCCCGGTAATCCTTACCGTTGAGAGTTCGCCGTTGAGCGATGCGCTTGGAATCCCGGGCGGCCACCCTGCGCCAGGATCACAGCAGGGAAAATGCTGGCAGGACTCCCCCAACGTTTAAGCGGCAATTACCCTAACACAATCAGGTCGCGGCGATGCCAAACTTCTATTTATATGGGCAGTAAATATTGTGGCGGAACAAATACCTGAAAGATTTATCAGAATGATCTTTGAATATATTGATAATTAAAGATTTTAATCTTCAATTGGAAGCGCTCTATGGCGCTTGGAAGGTCACGACAGGAAGCGAATGGAACGGGCAGCGGCACGCGCTGCCGCAGCGCGCTCAGGCGACTGCGGAAGGCCAGCTGCCACGCGGTGGCGAGGTCAACTCCAATGCACGCCGCTTGTTCGGCAACACCTGGAACAGCCAATCAAGAATGGGCTCCCAGTGCCGGCGGTCCTTGGCCGAAACACCAGGCCTGAGTTCGCACACGCCCAACCCGGCTTCCATGGCCAGCGAGTAGTTCTGCGTATCGCGCAGCACCGCAACAAGAGGCAGCCCGGCCTCCTGCATCAGCGACTCGATCGCGTGGTAGGACTTGCCGCGCATGCGCACGCGGTTGGCGATGACGCCGACATGTTTCTTGTCCCGCCCCTGCCTGAAGAGCCGGCCAAGCTCCTGCAGGAATATCTGCATCGCCTGCAGATCGATGATGGAGGGCATCACCGGAATCAGGATCGAATCGGCTTTGTGGTAGAGATCCACCAGCTTGCCACCGGTGACACCGGCGGGGGTGTCGATAATGACGATCTCCGTTTCGTTACCGCTGTAGAGCTGATACGAGCGCGTAACGCCACTCTGCTGACGCACCGCGTCTATCGCCTTAATCCGTGGCTGCTCTTCAGAACGGATATTCAACCAGCGGTTGCTGGACTGCTGCGGATCATAGTCCATCAGCGCCGTGTTGTAGCCGTGAGAAGCGAAGTAGCAGGCCAGTGTAGTGGCAATCGTCGTCTTGCCACATCCACCCTTGGCGTTGAGCACCATGATTTTGTGCATTCAGCCTGTTCCCCTGGTCCGGTTTAACAGAACGGATGGTTATATCGTTCATACTATTCGCGAAATGCGGCAACCTTCGAATCCCACTATGGGGATGCCTGCCGCATCGGTCGGTGGCTTCCTGCACCGCAATTCAATTGTTCCATCAGCGTTCTCATCCGACTGGCATTTCGACGTCGCGGTGGCCATGATACACCACTGTAAGGAATAAATCTCCGGCTGGCCCGGGCGCCCGCCAACGGCGTGAAACCAGTCACCACAGTTGCGTCGAGACGAGCGCAAACCGATGAGTACAGAGAGCCTGCAGCTGGTTGCGCACCGGGGTATTCCGGAGCGCTTTCCAGAAAACAGCCTGATCGGCCTGGAGGCTGCAATGCGGTCGTGCGTACCTTACGTCGAGTTCGACCTCCAGGCCACCCGTGACGGCGCGCTGGTGCTCTCTCATGATAGCGACCTGAGGCGCATCGGCGGCATCGAACAATCGCTGTTCGACCTCTCCCTGGAACAACTAAAAGCGTTCGACCTCGGACAGCGCGAGCGTTTCGGCGACCGTTTTCACGGTACCCGCATCGCCACGCTGGGCGAGTTGGTCCGGCTGGCGCTAAAATACCCGCAGTGTCAGCTGCTGGTCGAACTGAAAACGGAGTCGCTGCAGCATTTCGGGATCGACACCATCATCGACAGAACGCTGCCGCAGCTGGATCCGTTGCGGGCACGCTGCACGATCATCTCCTTCCATCTCCCGACCCTGACCGAACTCAAAAGCCGGCGCTGCGGTTACCGCCTGGGTTGGATCGTGAGGAACTGTAGCCAAGCCGAGCAGGCACGGGCACGCGAATTGACACCCAACTTGATCATCGCCAGCCGTCAACTACTCAAACCGGCATCGCCACGCTGGCCCGGCCCCTGGCGTTGGGTGGTTTACACTGTCGACGATGCGGCGCTGGCACTGGCCTACGCTGCGGCTGGTATCGTGCTGGTGGAGACCAATGACGCCGAGAGCCTTACACGGGCACTGCTGCGACACTGAAAGCTCAGCGCTGACGCTGCACCATCACACTGAACAGTGCCAGCAGACCGGACCCCAGCATCAGCAGCAGCGAAACCGCGTTGAGTACGGGGGTCGAACCCTCCCGCAACCGATCGAACATCGCGATCGTCAGCGGCGCATCGGAACCGACCAGCATGAGCGTGGTATTGAAGTTTTCGAATGACATCAGGAAGCTTACGACACCGGCACCGACCAGGGCCGGCCGCAGGAAAGGCAGGGTGACGGTCGCGACCGCCTGCAAGCGGCTGGCGCCGAGATTCATCGCCGCCTCTTCCAGCGAGGTGTCGAATTTGCGCAACCGTGCGGCGATGATCAGTGTGCCTATCGTCGAGATGAAGGCAAACTGACCGATCACAACCAGCACCAGGCCCGGGCGCAGCCATTCGATACCATAGCCGCTCCAGTTCTCCACCCCGTTCGCCACGCTGCTGCCGAGCATCAGAATCGAAACACCGAGAATCACGCCGGGTATCACCAGCGGCGTCAGCATCAGGATATAAAGCAGGCCCTTACCTGGAAAGTCCTGTCGTTCGAAGAGGAAAGCGTTGCCGGTCGCCAGCACCAACGAAAAAAATGTGGTGAACAGGGCGACCCACAGGCTGATTCCGATGCTGCGCAACAGATCGGGATCGTGCAGCAGTCCCACAACCGGCGCGTCCCGACCCAGGAACCAGTCGAGGGTCCAGCCGCGCCAGGGCAGAGACGGAAAGAGCGAATCGTTAAAGGCGAATAGCGCAACCACAAGCAGCGGCGTAGCCAGGTAGATGAAGAACAGCAGTACGTAACCCTGATAGGCGCGGCGGAAGAAAGCGCTCTGAGGTATCGAGGGGAGCATCGACGCTACCTGCCCATAACCTGCGTAAACGACTGTCCGCTAAGGCGCAGGCCGAGCCAGACCATCAGTGAGGAGAGCAGCAACAGCAGAATGCCGAAGGCCGAGCCCTGCTCCCAGTTGAAGCGGGTGATGAACTGGGTATAGATCTGCTCCGTGAACCAGAGGCTATCCTTGCCGCCGAGCAGCGTCGGTGTCAGATAATTGCCCAGCGTCAGCATGAAAACGACGATGCAGCCCGAGACGATACCCGGCATCGCGTGCGGTACCACCACCTCCCACAACAGATTCCAGCCGTTTCCACCGAGATCATAGCCCGCTTCGATCAGCGAGTCGTCGAGACTGTCGAGTGTGGTGATCAATGGCACGACCATGAACAGCATCGCGGTGTAGACCAGCCCCACCATGATCGCCGCGTCGTTGTAGAGCATCTCCAACGGGGCGCCGGTCAGACCGCTCCACTGCAGCAGTCCACTCACCACTCCGGACTCCCGCAACAGTATCATCCAGCCGTAGGTACGCACCAGTTCGCTCACCCAGAAGGGGATCAGACAGAGCAGAAAGAGCAGCTGTTTGGCCCGCCCCCGCATCATTTTGGCGATGTAATAGGCGAGCGGAAAGGCTATCAGCAGCGTCAGCAGGGTGGCCAGCAGCGACATGATCGCGGTGCGCAGAAAGGTGCGCCAGTAAAGCGGTTCGGTGAAAAACTCGGCGTAGTGATGGAGGCTGAAACGATATGTCCCCGGACCGGAGCGAAGACGCAGCGAAATCAGCAACAGATCGACATGCGGCAGCAGGATCAGCAGTACCAGCCAAAGCAGCAGCGGCGCCAGCAGCAGCCAGAAGCCGAGCCCAAATTGCGATCGCTTCATCGACCGGCACCGACGGTGAAAAGACTGCATTGATGTGCATGCCAGCTGAGATAGAGCCGATCTCCCGGCCCCAGGGTGGCGAACTCCGGCGTATGCGGCAGATTGACCAGGATCTCCTGCGCCGAATCCGCCTGGCGAAGCTGCAAGCGGCTACGCGCGCCGTCGAATACGATCTCGATAACCCGCGCCTGCAGCCGGTTTTCGGCTTCGCCGCCGCCATCCTGCAACTGCACCCTGATCGCCTCCGGACGTACGAACAGCTCAACCGCATCGCCGACACCGCCCTGGAATCCCGCCGCAGCCTGCGCCTCGACCGGCAGCCCCTGCTCGGTCCGTACGCGGACCTTCGCCCCCACACGCTGTTCGATAACGCCCTGCCAACGATTGTTGTCGCCTACAAAACCGGCAACGAAGGCGCTCCCGGGGCGATAATAGAGATCCTGCGGACTCCCCACCTGTTCGAATCTTCCATGATTCATGACCGCGACCCGGTCCGACATCACCAGCGCTTCAGACTGATCGTGCGTGATGTAGATGAAGGTGGTACCGAAAGCCGACTGCAGCCTTTTCAGTTCGATCTTCATGTGCTCGCGCAGTTTCAGGTCGAGCGCGCCCAGCGGCTCGTCGAGCAGCAGCACCTGCGGATTGAGCACCAGGCAGCGGGCGATCGCGACCCGCTGCTGTTGACCGCCGGAGAGCTGCTCGATGCGCTTGTTGCCGGAGCCGGCCAGACCGACTCGCTCCAGCACCTCCCCGACCCTGCGTTCACGCTCCGCCGACGGCGTGTTGCGGCGCTTCAGACCGTAGGCGATATTGCCTGCCACACTCATATTGGGAAACAGCGCCAGATGCTGGAAGACCATGTTGACCGGCCGCCTGTTGGGCGCGACACCGGTCATCGATTTCCCCTCTATCCTGATATTTCCGCTATCCTGACGCTCGAAACCCGCCAGCATGCGCATCAGTGTCGTCTTGCCGCAGCCGGAAGGGCCGAGTATCGAGTAGAAGCTCCCCTGCTCCACCGCCATCGAAACATTGTCGACAGCGGTGAAATCGGCGAACCGTTTGGTCAGGCTGGCGCACTCAAGAACTGGCATCTTACTGCGGCTGGTGCGTTGGTGTAAGTGCTCGACCACGACCGGAAGCGTACGGTCGTGGTCGGAGTTGCAGCTTCGGCTTGAGTGCCAAAGCTATCAGCGATGGGCCTTGATGCGGTCGAGCACTTTCCCTTCCATCTCTTCCAATCCGGCCGGTACCGGCGGATACCATTTGATATTGTCGATCGCGGCTTGCGGGAAACTCTCCTCGAAGCGCCTGGTCTGCTCCTTCTCGACCAGTGCCGATGCGCCTTTGGAGGCGGTGAAATAGCTCGATTCAGCGGTTATTTTCGCAGCTATATCCGGCCGCATGACGAAGTTGATCCATTGGTACGCGGCATCCTCGGCCTTGCTCTTGCGTGGCAGCGCAAAGGTATCGATCCACCCCAGCGCACCCGATTTCGGCGCCACAAAGGTGGTATCGGGATCCTCTTTGTTCAGTTTCCAGCCGCCCGCATCCCAGGCCATGGCGGCAACCACTTCACCCGAACGGATCAGGTTCAACAGATCGTCGCTGCCACTCCAGTACTTCTTGACGTTGGGCTTGCACTCGGTCAGCCTGGCCGACACCTTCTCGAGGATGCGGGCATACTGTGCGCGATCGCCGTAGGCCGCGAAAGGATCCTCCCCCAGCGCGAAGGCGAAAGCGATCAATGTGGGACGTTTCAGGCGGTAGGAGACCCGCCCGGCAAGCGCATCGTCGCACAGGTCCGTATAGTCACGGACATCGGGCGCGGCCTTGCGATTGACCACCAGGCCACTGGTTCCCCAGACGTGTGGCACGCCGTAGACTTTGTCGCCGATCGAGGTGTTCTTGACCGTGGCCTCCAGCATCGACGGAATGAACAGGTCCGATTTGATTCTGGCCAGATCGATCGGCCTGTAGATATTGAACTCCGCCTGGGCGCTTGAGATACGATCCTGACTCGGCTGCGCCAGGTCGAAGCCCGCTCCGCCGGTGGCGCGCAGTTTGGAGATCATGTCCTCGTTGTTGGACTTGGTCACCTTGACCTCGATGCCGGTCTCCTGCTGGAACAGTTCGATCACCTCCTGCGGCGCGTACCCTCCCCAGGTCAGCAAGCGTAGCGTCTCCGCCTGCACCTGCAGGCTGGTGACAGCAGCAACCCCCAACAGCAATCCGGCCAGTTTCGTCACTTTCGATTTCATCTTTCGATCATCCCGGTTGATTCTCTGGTTTATATGATTTGGCACCACCTGCAGCCGGCCGCAAAGCGTCGGAATGCACTTCGGTGGTGTAAAAAGTGTAGCGGCAAAAAATTAACAGCGACAGGTTACCGCGCCATGACCTGACCGGTCTCAGGCGAGTACACCGAGCGACTGCAGCTGTTTTATCTGATCGCGCACCTGCGCGGCCTGCTCGAATTCGAGTTCCTGCGCATGTTGGTACATCTGCTTCTCCAGCGCCTTGATCCGTTTTGCCATCTGCTGTGGCGACATCGCCGCGTACTCGGCCTCGGTTTCCGCCACCTTCGCGTAGGCGCGTGGCGACATGGGCGCGCCGCTGCGTGCGCCCTCCATGATATCAGCGACCGCCTTGCGAATGGTCGTCGGCGTGATGCCGTGTTCCTCGTTGTAGGCGATCTGCTTTGCACGCCTGCGTTCGGTCTCGTCGATCGCGCGCCGCATCGATCCGGTGATTTTGTCGGCGTAGAGTATCGCTTTGCCGCTGGCATTGCGCGCGGCCCGGCCGATGGTCTGGATCAGCGACCCCTCGGAGCGCAGGAACCCCTCCTTGTCGGCATCCAGAATCGCCACCAGCGACACCTCGGGCATATCCAGCCCCTCACGCAGAAGATTGATGCCAACCAGCACGTCGAACTTACCGAGGCGCAGATCACGGATGATCTCGACCCGCTCGACGGTATCGATGTCCGAGTGCAGGTAGCGCACGCGCACCCCGTGCTCGCCCAGGTAGTCGGTCAGATCCTCCGCCATGCGTTTGGTCAGCGTGGTCACCAGCACCCGCTCCCGGCGCTCCACCCGCAGGCCGATCTCCGACAGCAGGTCATCCACCTGGCTGGCGACCGGGCGCACTTCGAGCTCGGGATCGACCAGCCCCGTCGGCCGTACCACCTGTTCGACGATCGCGCCTGAGCGTTCGGTCTCGTAGTCGCGCGGCGTCGCCGAGACGTAGATGGTTTGTGGCGCCCGCGCCTCGAACTCCTCGAACCGCAGCGGACGGTTGTCGAGCGCCGACGGAAGGCGGAACCCGTACTCCACCAACGTCTCCTTGCGCGAGCGGTCGCCGCGGTACATCCCACCCACCTGCGGGATGGAGACATGGCTCTCATCCACAACCAGCAACGCGTCGCCGGGAAGATAGTCGAACAGCGTCGGCGGCGGCTCGCCGGCGGTCCGGCCGGAGAGGTAGCGGGAGTAGTTCTCGATTCCCGAGCAGTAGCCGAGCTCCAGAATCATCTCGACGTCGAACCGGGTGCGCTGTTCGAGCCGTTGCGCCTCCACCAGTTTGTCGTTGTCGCGCAGCTGCTGCAGCCGATCGGCCAGCTCCAGCTTGATGCCGTCGACGGCCTCCAGCAGCTTCTCCCGCGGCGTGACATAGTGGGACTTGGGATAGACGGTGTAGCGCGGAACCCTGCGCTGCAGCGCACCGGTCAACGGATCGAACAGAGAGATTGACTCGATCTCGTCGTCGAACAGCTCCACCCGCACCGCCTCCCGCTCCGATTCGGCCGGGAAGATATCGATCACCTCGCCGCGCACGCGGTAGCTGGCGCGGTGCAGTTCGGTCTCGTTGCGCGTGTACTGCAATTCGGCCAGACGCCGCAGGATGGCGCGATGATCCACCGTGTCGCCGCGTACCAGATGCAGCACCATGCTGAGATAGAAGCGCGGATCTCCCAGACCGTAGATGCAGGAGACGGTTGCCACGATGATGGTGTCGGGTCGCTCCAGCAGCGCCTTGGTCGCCGACAGCCGCATCTGCTCTATATGCTCGTTGATGGAGGCATCCTTCTCGATGAAGGTATCGGAGGATGGAACATAGGCCTCCGGCTGATAGTAGTCGTAGTAGGAGACGAAATACTCCACCGCGTTGTGCGGAAAGAACTCACGCATCTCGCCGTAGAGCTGCGCCGCCAGGGTTTTGTTGTGCGCCAGCAGCAGGGTCGGCCGCTGCACCTGCTGGATCACGTTGGCGATGGTGAAGGTC
>JAGRGU010000043.1:22786-35148 GCA_020445335.1 Gammaproteobacteria bacterium | reverse complement strand
TCGAACTCGCGACCCCAACCTTGGCAAGGTTGTGCTCTACCAACTGAGCTATTCCCGCATCACTGGATGAGCGCGCTATTTTAGTGTCCATAAGGATCTTGTCAAGCCCTACTGATCATTCTCTTCATAGGGATACTTCACAGGGCCTGCGAGCGCCGGCCAGGCCGCGCGCAGGTAGACCATCATCGACCAGAGCGTCAGTATCGCCGCCACGTAGATCAGTACGTATCCGATGGTGTAGACGGGCAATCCCCAGATATCCTCGCGGTAGATCAGCATGAAAATAGCGACCATCTGCACCGCGGTTTTTATCTTGCCGATCACCGATACGGCCACCTGCGCGCGCGCGCCGAGCTCCGCCATCCACTCGCGCAACGCGGAGATCGTGATCTCGCGACCGATAATGATCAGCGCCGGCACCGCCAGCGCAGGCGTGGGATCCGCCTGGACCAGCAGTATCAGCGCGGTGGCCACCATCAGTTTGTCCGCCACGGGGTCGAGAAAAGCTCCCATCGACGATACCTGATTGAGCCGCCGCGCAAGATAACCGTCGAGCCAGTCGGTGGCACCAGCCAGCGCGAAAACCAATGCACAGGCCTTGGCCGCCCATACCCACGGCAGGAAGAAGACGATGACGAACACCGGAATCAGTGCGATCCGCACCAGCGTAAGGATATTGGGAACGTTCAACAGCATAAGTAATTCGGCTCTAGGCTTCCCCGTGAAACGCCTGGTAGATCAGCTCCGCCAGCGCGCGACTTATCCCTTCGATTCTGCACAGATCGTCGACGCCGGCGCGGCTGACCCCCTGCAATCCGCCAAACTGCTTGAGCAGACGCTGCCGCCGTTTCGGTCCTATGCCGGGGATCGTCTCCAGCGTGGATGCACGGCGCCGCTTCTCCCGACGTTGACGGTGACCCGAAATCGCGAAGCGGTGTGCTTCGTCCCGAATCTGCTGTACCAAAAGCAAAGCGGGCGAACTGGGCGGCAGTATAATAGGCGCCTTCCGCGTGGACAAGAAAAGGCGCTCCAGACCGGCCTTGCGATCCGCCCCCTTGGCCACGCCGACCAGCGTGACGCCGGCGACGGCCGACTCCTCGAGCACCTCTTCCGCGGCCCGCAGCTGGCCCTTGCCGCCGTCGATGAAGAGCACGTCCGGGAGCGGTTCCTCACCCGATTGCAGCCGGGTGTAGCGACGTTGCAGCGCCTGCGCCATCGCCGCATAGTCGTCGCCCGGCTCGATCCCTTCGATATTGAAGCGGCGGTAGCTCCGCTTCAGTGGTCCCTCCTGATTGAAAACCACACAGGAGGCGACCGCCAGCTCGCCGGCGGTATGACTGATATCGAAACACTCGAGCCGCTGCGGCAGCTCCTCGAGTTCCAATGCCCCCTGCAGCTGCTCGTAGCGTTCCAGCATCCCCGACCGACTCGCCAGCCGGGCAGCCAGCGCCAGTTCCGCATTCTGCCGCGCCAGCGCCAGCCAGCGCGCTCTGTCGCCGCGCACCCGTGAACGGATCCTGACGCGGTGGCCGCGCTCGTCGCTGAGCACCGATTCCAGCAGATCACGTTCCTCCGGCTCGATCGTCACCAGCAGCTCCCCCGGAACCTGTCTACCGATGTAGTACTGGCCGATGAATGCGCGCAGGATGTGCGGCAGCGACGCCTCCGCCGGCAACTTCGGAAAAAAGCTCTTGTTGCCGAGATTGCGACCGTTGCGCACCACGAAAAGCTGCACGTTGGCGACCCCCGCCTTGCCGACACAGGCAAGAATATCGAGGCTTCCCTGCGAGCCGCTGACATACTGCTTCTCCTGTATCCGGCGCAGCGCCGAGACTTGATCGCGCAATTGCGCCGCGCGCTCGAACTCCAGTTTCGTCGAGGCCCGTTCCATGCGCGCCACCAGCTCGTCGATCACCTGACTGGTTCTGCCCTCGAGGAAGAGCCGGGCATCGCGCACGTCCGCGGCGTAATCCTCAGCGCTGACCAGATCGACGCACGGCGCCGTGCAGCGCTTGATCTGGTACTGCAGGCAGGGGCGTGAGCGGTTGCGGTAGAAGCTCTCCTCGCACTGGCGCACAGGAAACAACTTCTGCATCAGGCGCAGCGTCTCCCTGACCGCACCGGCGCTCGGATAGGGTCCGAAGTAGCGCCCCCCGCCGCGCCGTGCACCACGATGAAAGGAGAGCTGTGGAAAGGGGTCGGCGGAGAGATGGATGTAAGGGTAGCTCTTGTCATCGCGCAGCAGCACGTTGTAACGCGGCCTCAGCGACTTGATCAGATTGTTCTCCAGGATCAGCGCTTCGGATTCGGTATTGGTAACGGTGACCTCGATCGCGCGGATCTGCGAAACCATGTTCTGGATACGTCGGTTGAGCGCGCGGTTGAAATAGCTCGAGACCCTGCGCTTGAGGTCGCGCGCCTTGCCGACATAGAGCACCCGCCCCTCGCCATTCAGCATGCGGTAGACGCCGGGACGGCCGGTCAACGTCCGCAGATAGGCGTTATGGTCGAAGGGAGCGTCGCTCATCGTGAATCGGCGGTGTTGACTCTGTTCATTCGCGGGCAGTTATAACACTTGCTGTGATGGTGTAGGCGACCCGCTGCCGTCACTGCATACCGACTTATGCCCATGCGCGAGAGCCGCCTCACCGATCCGAATCGAGCAGCTCCTTCGCCCGTGAGAACACTGCGCGGAACATCTCCGTGGTCAATCGCCGGGTCTGCGTGTTGTACCGGCTGCAGTGATAGGAGTCGATCAGAGTCAATGAATCCGAGAGCCTGTGCGCAACATTGTGGCCGAATGCGAATGCGGAACGTTTTACCTTCACTGCCTTCAACACCGCATTGTGGGCAATCGTGCCGAGCGCGATCACCACCGAGTGCGGCGGCAGCGAGTTTAGCTCCGCCTGCAGATAGATGTTGCAGCTGTTGACTTCGGAACCGAGCGGCTTGTTTTGCGGCGGCAGGCACTTCACCGCGTTGGTGATACGACACCCCTTGAGCTCGAGGCCGTCGTCCACGGAACTGGACTCGGCACGGTTCGCAAAGCCGAACTCGTGCAGCGTCCGATAGAGCAGGATACCGGCATAGTCACCAGTGAAAGGCCGGCCGGTGGCGTTGGCGCCGTGCATACCGGGGGCCAGCCCGACGATCAGCAGTCTCGCCGACGGATCACCAAAAGGGGCCACCGGCCGGGCATGATAAGCGGGATAGTCGCTGCCGATCCGATCCAGAAACGTGGCGAGTCGGGGGCAGCGTCTACAGTCGCTATCGAAGACCGTCAACTATTGTTGCCGATGACGCCGTAGCGCAGCGCAAGATGGGCCAGATCGACATCGGTGTTGACGTTGAGTTTCTCGAACAGGCGATGACGATAGGTGCTCACGGTCTTCGGGCTGAGGCAGAGCGAGTCGGAAATCTCCTGGGTCTTGCGCCCCTGGGTGATCATCAGGAAGACCTGCATCTCCCGCGACGAGAGACCGCTGAAAGGGGTCTCCGGATCCACCCCCGTCAAACGCGCCAGCGTGAGCTTTTTGGAGATATCGCTGGAGATGAAGGGCTTGCCACTGACAACGGTGCGAATCGCCTCGAACAGCTCCTGTTCAGGACACCCTTTGGTCATGTATCCCAGGGCGCCGGCATCATGGAGCTTGGCGGGAAAAGGGGCGTCGTCGTGAATTGTGAGGGCGATGATCTGCGTATCCGGATGGTAGCGCTTGATCTTGCGGGTCGCCTCTATGCCGCCGATACCAGGCATGCTGATGTCCATCAGTACCAGATCGGGCTTGATCTGCTTGACCTTCTCCAGCGCCTCTTCGCCGCTTTCCGCCTCACCGACCACCTCGATCTCGTCGCTGCTGGCGAGGATGTGGCGAAAACCGGTACGCACCAGTTCATGATCATCGACCAATAGCACTCTGATCATAAGCCCCCCGAATCGGCTTATCCGTTGCCCAACTTGACCTCTAGTAAACGATTGATACTACAAAGCAATAAACCCGGCCGTCAATCTCCCTTGATAACTGGAACAAGGGCATGGACCTGTTGCGCCCAGCGATCGCCGAAGTGACGGGAGGGCGGCACCTTTTTTCTGTAGCGAACCGAGCCGGGGGAATCCCGGCATGCAGCGATCAGCTGTCGAACGGATGCCGCATTACCAGCGTCTCGGCACGATCCGGTCCGGTCGAAATGACGTCGATGGGTGTTTCACACACCTCTTCGACCCGCTTCAGGTAGTCACGTGCATTCTGCGGCAGATCCTCCAGCCGTTTCACGCCGACGGTCGACTCGCTCCAGCCCGGCAGCTCGATATAAACCGGTTCGCAACGCTCGAATCCCTCGGCACCAACCGGCGGTACTTCGACGATCTCGCCATCAAGACGGTAGCCGGTGCAGATCTTGAGCGTCTCCAGACCGTCCAGCACATCCAGTTTCGTGATGCACATGCCGGTGACACTGTTGATCTCCAGCGATCGTCGCAAGGCTACTATGTCGAGCCAACCACAACGGCGCTGCCGGCCAGTGGTGGCGCCGAATTCGTGCCCCTTTTCACCGAGGTGCCTGCCGACGTCGTCGAACAGTTCGGTGGGAAAGGGGCCGCTTCCCACGCGCGTGGTGTAGGCTTTGACGATACCCAGTACGTAATCGATATTGCGCGGTCCGACGCCTGTTCCGCTGCATGCACCTCCGGCGGTGGTGTTGGAGGAGGTGACGTAGGGATAGGTGCCGTGATCGATATCGAGCAGCGCGCCCTGCGCCCCTTCGAACATGATGTGGTCACCCTGCTTGCGCATCCGCTGCAGAGTCCCGGGGATATCTTCGGCCAGCGGCGCCAGCCGCTGCGCCTGGGCCAACGCCTCGTCCAGCACCTGCTGATAGTCGACCGTGTCGAATTCGAAATAGTGCTCGAGCGCGAAATTGTGGTAGTCGAGCACCTCGCGCAGACGTTCCGCGAAGCTCGCCGCATCCAGCAATTCTCCGAATCGGATGCCGCGGCGCGATACCTTATCCTCGTACGCCGGACCGATTCCGCGACCGGTGGTACCGATCGCCTTGTTACCGCGTGCCTTCTCCCGCGCCTGGTCGAGCGCGATATGGTAGGGAAGGATCAGCGGACAGGACTCGCTGATCCCCAGCCGTTGTGTAACCGGAACTCCGTTGTTCTCCAACATGTCCAGCTCTTCCAGCAACGCACTCGGGGAGAGCACCACCCCGTTGCCGATCAGGCAGCGCACACCTTCGCGCAGAACACCCGACGGGATCAGATGCAGGACCGTCTTCTTGCCGTCGATCACCAGCGTATGGCCGGCGTTGTGGCCGCCCTGGAAGCGCACCACAGCCTGTGCCCGATCGGTCAACAGATCGACGATCTTCCCCTTCCCCTCGTCGCCCCATTGGGTGCCGATTACTACAACGTTTTTACCCATTATTCATGCTCTCTATTCGTTCACATCGTTTGGCCGGAGGCTCTCGCCACCACCAGCCACTCCCCAGCGCGACTGACCAGTATTTCATCACACCCCATTTCCACCGCGTCTGAACGCTGATCCGGCAGCGCTTGGACGACCACCCTGCCCGACTCGCGCAACTGTTCTATTTTCCGTTGCAGCCCCGGATCGTCATCGACAGGCGCGAGAATCGCGCGCCGTTCGCTGCCAGCCGTGCCACCCAACTGCAACAACAGGTTGAGATCGGCGCTGAAACCGCAAGCGGGCCGTGCGCGACCGAACAGCTTTCCGATGTCGTCATAACGGCCACCCCTCGCCACCTCTTGGCCCGTCCCCGGCACGTAGGCGGCAAATACAACCCCAGTATGGTAATGGTAGCCGCGCAATTCGGCCAGATCATAATGAACCGGAAGCTCCGGGTGTCTTGCCCGCAGCATCGTCGCCAGATTCCGCAACTCCTGCAACGCCTCGTCAACCGCGCTGTCGGCCTGCTGCAATTCGGTCATCGCCCGCTCCAGCGCCCGCTCGCCACTGAGTCCCGCCAGCGCGACGAACATCGCCTGGTAGGCGGGGTCGATCGCTTTGTTGGCCACCAGTTGCGCGATCTCCGGTACCGCCTTGCGTTGCAGCGCATCGAACAGTGCGTGTTCCTGCTGTTGGTTCAATCCCGCACCGGCCGCCAGCGCGCGGTAGAGTCCGACGTGGCCGAGATCGAGATAGATCTCCTCGATTCCCGCCAGTTGCAGCGTGCGGATCATCAGCGAGAGGATCTCGAGTTCCGCCTCCAGACCGGAGTGACCGTAAAGCTCCGCGCCGATCTGCAGCGGTGCACGGGAGCCGGCGAGCACGCTGCGGCGACTGTGCAGCACCGTGCCCTGATAGCAGAGACGTGTCGGGCACTCGCGGCGCAGCTGATGGGCGTCGATACGGGCCGCCTGCGGCGTGATATCGGCCCGTATGCCCAGCGTGCGACCGGTCGCCTGGTCAGTCAGCTTGAACGTCTCAAGCTCGAGATCGCTGCCGGTGCCGGTCAACAGAGCGTCGAGAAATTCGACAAATGGCGGGAAGATCAGCTCGTAGCCCCAGCTCCGGTAGAGGTCGAGCAGTTGGCGACGCAGATGCTCGAGCGCATTGGCGCGCGGAGGGAGCGTCTCGCCGATCCCTTCGGGCAACAGCCAGTGGGTTTGTTCACTATTCATCGGAATGGAAATCAGTCGGGAGAGTCAATTCACGAGATAAAGCGTTGCGACCCCCAACAGCATGCTGACCAGTCCACCCACGCGCAGTGAGCGATTGTCCAGCTTCAGGGTCGCCTGCATGATCCTGCGCATGCCTTCCGGGTTGAGGAACGGGAGCACTCCCTCTATCACCATGACCAGCGCCAGCGCGACCAGAAAGTCATGCCACATATCCGCCGCCGCTCCCCGTTGCGGGAGATATCAGCGTTTTCCCTCGGAATCCTTGAAGTAGCGGAAAAACTCCGAGTCCGGCTCCAGCACCATGATGTCACCGCCGCCGTTGAACATGGTGCGGTAGGCATTGAGACTGCGGTAGAAGGCGTAAAACTCCTTGTTCTGATTGAAGGCGTTGGCGTAGATCGCGGCCGACTCCCGGTCGCCGTCACCACGCAACTCTTCCGCGCTCTTGAAGGCATCGGCCAGAATGACGGTCTGCTGGCGATCGGCATCGGCGCGGATGCGCTCCGCGGCTTCGGCGCCCTGCGCCCGCAGATCGCGTGCGACACGTTCACGCTCCGCGCGCATGCGCTCGTAGACCGACTCGCTCACCTCCGGCGGCAGATCGATCTGCTTGACCCGCACATCGAGAATCTCGACACCCAGCTCGGCCGCCTTCTCATCGGAATCCTTGGTCAGCAGCGCCATGATCTCGGCACGCTCGCCGGATACCACCTCCTGGATGGTGCGCTTGCCGAACTCGTCGCGCAGACTGGTGTTGATCCGCTCCGAAAGGAGGCGCGCCGTCTTGGCCGAATTACCGCCGGTCGAGCGGTAGAACTGGGCCACGTTGCTGATGCGCCATTTGGCGAATGAGTCGACGATCACGTCTTTCTTCTCGATCGTCAGAAATCGCTGTGGCTGCGCATCCAGCGTCTGAATACGGCCGTCGAACTTCTTCACCTCGTTGAGGATCGGTATCCGCCAGTGGAGTCCCGGCTCGTAATCCGAATCGACGATCTCGCCCAGTCTCAGCTTGAGCGCGACCTCCCACTGGTTAACCACGAACGCGGCGGAGTATGCGACCGCCAGCACAACAGCCGCGGCAATCGCGTAAATGCCAAATTTTCCACTATTCATCAGCGTGCGCTCCTACCGCGAATACTGTCTTCCCGCCGACTCTGCTGTACCGGGGTTTCGATTTCGTCAGGTACGCTCGTGGAACGCATGCCCGCCGCCCCGCTCTGCGCACCGCTGATTATCTTGTCCAGCGGCAGATACATCAGGCTGTTGGCCTTGTCGACATCGAGGATCACCTTGCTGGAGCGCTGCAGTACATCCTCTACCGCGTCCAGATAGAGCCGCTGACGGGTCACCTCCGGAGCTTTCTGGTACTCACCGAGAACGGCGAGGAAGCGCGAGGTCTCACCCTGCGCCTGCGCGATCACCTTGTCGCGATAGGCCTTGGCAGCCTCCACCCGGCGCGCACCGGCACCGCGAGCCTTGGGTACCACCTCGTTGGCGTAGGCCTCCGCCTGGTTCTCCTGCCGCTGCTTGTCCTCACGAGCCTTGATGGCGTCGTCGAAAGCGCTCTTCACCTGCTCCGGCGGTTTCGCCGGTTGGGTGTTGACACTGGTCACCTCGAGACCGCTGCGATAAGTGTTGATCAGCTCCTGAACCCGACGCTTGATGCTGTCGGCGATCGAGCTGCGGCCCTCGGTGAGGATGAAATCGAGGTTGCTCTTGCCGATGGTTTCGCGCACCGCGGTCTCGGTAGCGTCACGGATCGTCTTTTCAGGATTCTGATCCTGGAACAGATAGTCCGCCGCATCCTGGATACGCGACTGGATGGTCAGCTCGATATCGACGATATTCTCGTCCTTGGTCAGCATCTGTGCGGAATGCCGGAAGGAGGTGATCTGGTCGACGTTGACCTTCATCACTTGGTCGACAAAGGGTACAAGGATGTGCGGACCGGGCTCGGTGATGGTTCTGAACGCGCCGAATCTCAGCTCCACGCCCCGCTCGGCGGGTTCGACCGTGTAGAACCCCTTGGCCAGCAGCAGCACCGCCGCCACCGCCACCACCAGCAGCGCCGCGCCCTTGCCTCCCGCGGACCCCAGGGAGGGCAGTGATCCACCAGGACCACCTCCCGTGCCACCACCGCTACCACGCTTTCCCTTGCCGCCCAAGAGTCCGCCGAGACGCTCTTGCATCTTCCTGACAACTTCGTCGAGATCAGGCGGCCCCTGATCGCCGCTCTTGCCACTCCAGGGGTCCTTGTTGTCACCACCCGGTTCGTTCCAGGCCATCGGCTACTCCAATCTGCTTCAGTATGCTTTACTTACCCCGCGCGTGAACTGCCGCCAGCCGGGGGTCGAATGCGCAATTCTAGGTGGGTTGTTTTGACTGAGCAAGTCCAATCGGAAAGGCTCAGGCGACCATCCTGCCCAGAAGTTCAGGCTCCTGATTGATCAGCTGCTGGTAGGACTTACGCGAAAGTTCGACCTCGATCCGCCAGCCGCCGACATCGGTCGGCTGCTCCGAAAGAATGTTGCCCACCTGGAACAGCCGCGCCCGCAAACGCCCATCGGCGGGAGCAAGTTGCACCACCTTGTGGACTCGCTCCTGACCGAAAAATTCCTTCAGCAGTCCCAGCAACTGCTCGATCCCGTCTCCTCGCGCGGCTGACAACCAGATGCGCAGCGGACGGCCGTCGTCATCCCGTTCGATCCTCGGCTCCGCCCCTTCGATCAGATCGATTTTGTTGAATACCTCTATCTGTGGAAGCTCGTGCGCGTTCAGCTGTTGCAGCACCCGGTTGACCTCCGCAACGCAAACCGCGCGCTGCGGGCTGTGCGCGTCGATTACGTGCAGCAGCAGTGACGCCTCTGCGGTCTCCTGCAGTGTCGACTTGAAAGCCGCCACCAGCTCGTGCGGCAACTCGGAGATGAAGCCCACCGTATCCGCCAGCACCATGTGCCTGCCATCGTTCAGTTCAACCCGCCGCAGCGTAGGATCGAGGGTCGCGAACAACTGGTCTGCGGCGTATACGGAAGATTCGGTCAAACAGTTGAAAAGCGTGGACTTTCCCGCGTTGGTGTAACCCACCAGCGAAACTGTGGGCACCTCCGCCTTGCCGCGTGCCCGCCGACCCTGGTTGCGTTGGCTCTCGACCTTCTCCAGCCGCCGTTTTATCTGCGCGATGCGGTTGTTGAGCAGCCGCCGGTCGGTCTCAAGCTGTGTCTCACCCGGACCACGCAGGCCGATACCGCCTTTCTGTCGTTCCAGGTGGGTCCAGCCACGCACCAGACGCGTCGAGAGGTGGCGCAGTTGCGCCAATTCGACCTGCAGTTTACCTTCGAAAGAGCGCGCACGCTGGGCGAATATATCCAGAATCAGGCCGGTCCGATCGACCACCCGGCACTTGAACTCACGTTCGAGATTGCGTTCCTGGCTGGGAGAGAGGGGATGGTTGAAGATAACCAGCTCGGCGCCGCCGGACTCGAGCAGGAGTTTGATCTCCTCCGCTTTTCCGCGGCCGATAAAGAGCCGGGGATCGGGAATCCTGCGACTGCCTGTGACGATATCGACCGGCTGCGCACCGGCCGATATCGCGAGGTCGTTGAATTCAGTGAGTTGCTCTGGATCCGGCTTGGTATCGATATCCAGACATACCAGAATTGCCTTCTCGCCACTCTTGGGGCGTTCAAACATCACGCATTGCGCGTATCACGCCCCCTTTGCAACAGGATCGAGTTTGAGACAAGACTAGTAATTGCCAGGCTCTCCCTGCTCCTGCTGGTTGATTGCAAGTTTGATGTTACGCGCCGGCACCACGGTGGAGATGGCGTGTTTGTATACCATCTGACTAACGGTGTTTTTCAGCAGCACCACGAACTGATCGAACGACTCGATCTGGCCCTGCAATTTGATCCCGTTTACGAGAAAAATGGAGACAGGCACCCGTTCTTTGCGCAATGCATTCAGGAAAGGGTCTTGTAGACTTTGCCCCTTGGACATTTATTTCTCCTTGTTTTCTTTAATTTATCAAGAAACGTCGATGGCTGAGACAGCGGTACTGCGAGACCGTTCCTGGTCTGAATGCCAACATCACTATCAAATACTAGCATACACCGCGCCGATCTCCGCTCACATGGCGTCATCTGCGATAAGTTTCAAGACCCTGTTCAACATTTCCGGATCTGCGGAATCGAACCAGTTCGCCCCGCTTTCGCGTCGCAGCCAGGTCATCTGTCTTTTTGCCAGTTGCCGGGTCGCCACGATGCTACGGTATACCATTTCGTCGTAACCGCAACGACCATCTACATAGCCCAGCATCTGCCGATAGCCGACCGTACGCATCGACGGCATCTCCGCCTCCAGCGGATAGCGATCGAGCAGCGATCTCATCTCCTGTTCCAGGCCGGCACTGAGCATTTCGTGGAAGCGTGTCTCTATTCGGGCATGCAGTTGCGGCCGTGGAATCCCCGCCAAAGCGAGTTTGATCAAGCGATATGGGAGCTGTTGTACCCCAGGGTTTCGCTGCAGTCTGGAGAGCGGCGTACCGGTCAGCTCGAATACCTCAAGTGCCCGCTGGATGCGCTGCGGATCATTACGGTGGATGCGGGCAGCGGATTGCGGATCGACCTCGGCCAGGCGCGCGTACAGCGCGCCCAAACCGCTTTCGCGGGCCTCATTTTCCAGCTGTATCCTGACCGAGGTGTCGGCTTGGGGCAGTTCGGAAAGTCCGTACTGCAAGGCTCTGAAATAGAGCATCGTACCGCCGACCAGCAGTGGTATCCGGCCCCGTGCAGAGATCTCCGCCATCTCCCTGAGCGCGTCGTCACGAAACCTCGCCGCCGAGTAGGCCTCGACCGGTGTGCAGATATCGATCAGGCGATGGGGTGCCCGCGCCAGCTCCGCCGCACCCGGCTTGGCGGTGCCGATATCCATCCCGCGGTAGACCAGCGCCGAGTCGACGCTGACGATATCGCATGGCAGCCGTTCCGCCAGCTGCAGCGCAAGGCCTGTTTTTCCCGAAGCCGTCGGCCCCATCAGAAATATGGCGAGCGGCAGGTCGGCGGATGCCATCTCCACGGGTGGTTCACTGCCGGTGGGAAACATCGCTACTGGCCGCGCATGAAGAGCTTGTCCAGTTCGCGCAGGGAGAGTTGCGTCCAGGTGGGCCGACCATGGTTGCACTGGTCGCTGCGCACCGTCACCTCCATATCGCGCAGCAGCGCGTTCATCTCCTCGATGCTCAATCTGCGATTGGCACGGATCGAGCCGTGACATGCCATCGTGGCGAGAACCTTCTCCTGCTCCTCCATCAGGCGTTCGCTGCCGCCGAAGACGAGGATATCCGCCAGCAGATCGCGCAGCAGACGCTCGGCGTCACCCCCCTGCAAGAGCACCGGAATCTCGCGAATCACCAGCGACTCCTCGCCTATGCGATCGACCCGCAGGCCGCAATGCTCGAACAGCCCGGTCGACCGCTCCGCCAGCTCCGCCTCACGACTGCTGACCGCGACCGTCAGCGGCACCAGCAGTGGCTGGCGGCGCACACTCCGCCCGGCGAACTCCCTTTTCAATCGCTCATAAGTGATCCTTTCATGCGCCGCGTGCATGTCGACCAGAACCAGTCCCGCCTGATTCTCGGCCAGGATATAGACACCCTGCAGCTGCGCCAGAGCAAATCCCAGAGGCGGCGCGGCACCATGCTCCTGCTCCTGCTCCT
>JAGRGU010000043.1:0-22781 GCA_020445335.1 Gammaproteobacteria bacterium | reverse complement strand
TCATGAGCGTGCGCCGGCCGCTGCAACTCATACCCGGAGCGGTAGGCGGGACGTCGCTCCTGAACGCTGAAACGAAACGGCTGTTGCGCCTGCATCGACGATTCGCTCGGTACCTGTGCGGCACCGGGCGGCGCCTGCTGCTTGGGAGGCTGGGAGATGATCTCCCCGGTGGCGAGATCCACTCCGCCGGCCGGATTGGTCTGCGACAACGTACGATTTATGGAGCGAAACAGGAAATCGTGAGCGGAGCGGCCGTCACGGAAACGCACCTCGTGTTTGGTCGGGTGAACGTTGACGTCCACCAGCCGCGGGTCGAGCTGCAAATAGAGCACATAGGCCGGATGTCGGCCGTGATAGAGCACATCCCGGTAAGCCTGCCTGATTGCGTGCGTCACCAGCTTGTCGCGCACCACCCTGCCGTTGACGAAGAAGTACTGCATATCGGCCTGGCTGCGCGAGAAAGTCGGATGCGCTATCCACCCGCTCAGAGTTAGTTCGCTGGAGGCATCGCGCAGATAGAGCGCCTGTTCGAGAAACGCCGGACCGAGCAACGCCACGATGCGCTTCTCGCGTTCCGCTTGCGACGCGGCCACGGGCAACGACAACACCTCTTTGCGATTGCTGCGGAGATGAAACGCCACGTCAAAGCGGCTCAGAGCCAAGCGTTTGACAACCTGATCGACATGTCCGGATTCGGTTCTGTCGCTGCGCAGGAACTTGCGCCGCGCGGGCGTATTGTAGAAGAGATCGCGGACCTCGATACTGGTACCGACAGGGTGCGACGCAGGTTCGGGGAGTTCAGTCGCAGCAGCCGAGCGCCGGGCGATCGTCCAAGCTTGCTCGTTATCAAGGTTGCGGGAGGTCAGCGTCAGACGCGAAACCGAAGCGATGCTCGGCAACGCCTCGCCACGGAACCCCATGCTCGCAACCCGCTCGAGTTCATCCAGCGAAGCGATCTTGCTGGTGGCGTGCCGCGAGAGTGCCAGGAGCAGATCGTCGCGGTGGATCCCGGCGCCGTTGTCGCGCACCAGAATACGCTTGACCCCGCCTTGCTCGATCTCTATCTCGATCTTGTCGGCGGCGGCGTCCAGGCTGTTCTCGATCAGCTCCTTGACCACCGACGCCGGTCGCTCGACCACCTCGCCAGCGGCAATCTGGTTCACCAGGTGGTCGGGAAGTGGATGGATGCGCATGAGATACCGGGCTGCAGATCGGACTTCCGCGATTCTACAGCGCAGCCCCTCGCCAAGGGAACCGTGGTCGGGGGCAGCGGGGCGGATGCAGACAGAGAGAACGCAACGCCTCTCGATAGACCGGCTAGGTACCGGGAATGAGCAGTACCTGCCCTATTTTTATGCGATCGCCCGAGAGGTTGTTGGCAGTGCGCAGATTGGTCACGCTGACCTGATAACGCTGTGCGATCTCCCCAAGCGTGTCGCCGCGGGTAATGACATGATTGCGCGGCGCATTCCTGGCCAGCAGCGTTCCGGGCGGCGGATTGTTGTCGAAATAGTTGCGAATCCCGCCTAGAATCGCCGCCGCCATCCGCTTCTGATGGGCGACGTCCTTGAGCTTGCGCTCCTCCTGTGGATTGGAGATGAATGCCAGTTCCACCAGAACCGAGGGGATATCCGGCGACTTGAGCACCATGAATCCGGCCTGTTGCACATACGCCTTGTGGGTATGACCGATCCGCTTGAGCCGATCCAACAGGTCGCCCGCCACCTGATGACTCGCCTCCTGGGTACCTGTCTGCGACAGATCGAGCAGTACCGAAGCCAGCAGTTCGTCCTTGTCCTCCAGCTTCACACCACCAACCAGGTCCGCGCTGTTCTCGCGTTCGGCCAGCCAGCGGGCCGCTTCGCTGGAAGCGCCCCGTTGCGACAGCGTATAGACCGAGGAACCACGCACGCGTGAGTCGCGAAACGCGTCGGCATGCAGCGAAACGAAAAGATCGGCCCGATGACGGCGGGCCAGTTCCATGCGCTTGCGCAGGCCCAGGTAGTAGTCACCGTCGCGGATCAAAACAGCGCGCATACCGCGTTCCCGGTCGACCAGACGTGCCAGCTTGCGCGCGATCGAGAGTACGACATCCTTCTCGAAGGCTCCGCCACGACCGCGGGCGCCGGGGTCCTCGCCACCATGTCCGGCATCGATGGCGATGATGATATCGCGGTCTCCCTCGGCGCTCAGGGTTTTCGGCTTGCGCTTGGCCGTGCCGACACTGTCCAGATCCACCACCAGCCGGTGCCCGTACTTGTTGTTCGGCTTGAGTACGAAACTCTTGGCCTTGATCTCCCTGCTCAGATCAAGCACGACGCGCAGTACCCCATCGCTCTTTTGCGCGCTGCGCAGGCGTTTGATCACCGGATCCGTGCCTTCGAGACCGGGAAGTGCGCTCTCCAGCCGGGCGTCGTCTATATCCACTACCAGTCGAGCGGGTTGCTTGAGCGTAAACAGCGCGTGCTCCACCGGCGCGCTGGTTTCGAACACCAGTCTGGTGTGGTCGGGTGCCGACCAGATTCTGAACCCCTGCACGGAGACTGCTCCGGCCCAGCAGGGAAGCGTGGCAAGCAACAGTAGTAGAGCGGCGATCCTTTTCATTGGTGCGTTGACCGTCGTTTTCAAAAGCGGGGCGTTTATATCGGAAAAAATAGCATGCCGGATGGGTTTTTTCCAGCACTTTCCAAAAGATAGCGGACTTAGTTTGACGTCGCCTGAATAAAATGCGACAAACCTGTAATTCTTGGTTCAAATCAGATATCTGCGGATCCAGCCTTCCCGCTTTGCAGCAGCGCTTTCAGATGTGTCAATTGGTGCGCTCCGACGCTCGATTCGGCCGACACCGTCAGCGATCGCCCCTGCTCGAGATAGCGGATATCGATGCGTAGATCGGGCGACGGTAGAGCACCCTCGCCCCGTTCGGGCCACTCGATCAGCAGTGTCGCCTGCTCTGCCAGCAGATCCCGCACCCCGAGATACTCCAGCTCGTCGGCATCCGCGAGCCGATAGAGATCGAGATGGCAGATGGTGTGATGATCGATCAGATAGGGCTCGATCAGCGTGTAGGTCGGACTTTTTACGTTGCCCCGGTAACCCAGTCCACGCAGAAATCCCCTCACCAGCGTGGTCTTGCCCGCGCCCAGTTCACCCTGGAGAAAGATGATGACGCCAGCGGCGAAGACGGATGCCATGCGAGCGCCCAGAAGTTGCTGCTCGGTTTCATCACCCGGTTCGAAGTGAAGTGATTCAATCGACATGGCCGTTCACGAGTTTTCTTATCCACGGCATCAGGTCGGATGCCAGCAGGCCGCGCTCGCCCTCACGAGCGGCGCGGTCGGCGGCAGCCGCGTGCAGCGCGACTCCCATTTCGGCGGCCTCCGACAGCTCCAGTCCCTGCGCCAGAAGCGCGCCCAGGATGCCCGTCAACAGATCGCCCATGCCGCCGCTGGCCATACCCGGATTACCTTCGCTGCAGAGCGCCGGAGGGCGGGCATCGGGCCCGGCGATGAGCGTTCCTGCTCCTTTCAGCACCACGACCCCGCCATAGTTCCGCTGCAGATCCAGCAGCGCCGCGAACCGATCCCGCTCCACTCCGGCGCTGCTTCCGGCGAGCAGTCTCGCCGCTTCGCCGGGGTGCGGTGTCAGGATCCAGTTCTCCCTGGCGCCGGGTTCCGCAGCCAGCAGATTCAGGGCGTCGGCATCGACCACCAGCGGTAGAGCCGTATCCAACACCCGAGCGTAGAGCGATCGCGACCATTGGCCCTGACCCAGGCCGGGACCGATGGCGACCACGTCGGCTTTGCGCAACAGGCTGTTCAAATCTCTGGGCGAGGCTACCGCGTGCACCATCAACTCCGGTCGCCCGAGATTCAAAGTCGCGGCGTGCGCGGGATGGGTGGCCAGCGAGACCAGTCCCGCTCCGCTTCTTGCGCCGGCCTCGGCAGCCAATCGCGCGGCACCGGCATAGCCGGGTGCCCCACCGACCACCAGCAGATGACCAAAATCCCCTTTGTGCGCGCTGCGCGCACGCGGCGCCAGGAAGTCCGCCTGCTGACGCCAATCGATGCGCCGCGAACTGGCGATTTGACTGGCGTAGAGGCGCGCCGGAACCTCCAGTCCGGCAAAATGGACGCGACCGCAAAAGCTCGGACCCTGGCCGGTGAAGAGCCCCTGCTTCAGCGCGATGAAGCTGACGGTCACCTCCGCCCGCACCGCGGTGCCAAGTACCGCGCCGCTGTCGGCGTGTACCCCGGAGGGGATATCCAGTGCCAGGACCGGAGCCGGGTGACGGTTGACCGCTTCGATCGCGGTGCGCCAGGCGCCGCTCACTTCGCGCTCGAGGCCGGTACCGAACACTCCGTCGACGATCACGTCGATCCCGGCCGGCAGCTCGCGGTAGGGCTGCACATCGCCGCCGGCCTCACGGTAGGCCCGAGCGCATGCCAGGGCGTCACCCGCCAGTCGCGATTCATCGCCCAGCTGCAGCACCCTGGGCGCCATCCCCGCCTGCTGTGCCAGGCGGGCGACGACGTAACCATCGCCGCCGTTGTTGCCAATGCCGCAAAGCAGTGTGATCGCGTTGGCTACGGGCCAATTCGCCCGTAGCCGGGCAAAGGCGGCCTCCCCGGCCCGCTCCATCAGGATACGCCCGGGGATGGCATACTCCTCGATCGCAATACGGTCGAACTCCCGAACCTGAGCGCTGCGGTAGAGTGCGTGAGGAAGCCTGTCATTGTCGGGAAGCGGGCGTTGCATCGCGTCGCAGAGCCGTTTGTCAGTCCAAATCGATGCCGTAATATAGCGTACTGCGGTGCGCTCAGGGAGTCGCCGGACCGTTGAAGGCGCAACCACAACCGTGCATTCCGCCGGGAAAAAACGCAGGCAGTACGCAGAGAGATGCATGGAACAGAGGTCGTGAGAACCCCGCAGATGCTACAGCAGAGCGATTTCACCGCGTTGGCGGAACAGATCAAGCAGTGGGGCACGACGCTCGGATTCCAGCATGTCGGAATCGCCGACACCGATCTCACCATCGCCGAAGCCCGACTGGAGCGCTGGCTCGCGGCCGGCCATCACGGTGAGATGGCATACATGGCACGCCATGGCCTCAAACGCAGCCGCCCTGCGCAGCTGGTTCCGGGCACCCTCAGCGTCATTTCGGTCCGTCTGGACTATCTACAGGCGGATGATCAATCCGCCCAGGTACTCGCCGATGAGCGCCTCGGATTCGTTTCACGCTACGCGCGCGGACGCGATTACCATAAGTTGATGCGCAAACGCCTGCAGCAACTGGCAGCGCGCGTCGAACTGCACGTCGGCGATTTCGGCTATCGGGTTTTCGTCGATTCGGCACCGGTACTGGAGAAGCCGTTGGCGCAGAAAGCCGGGCTCGGCTGGCAGGGCAAACACTCCAATCTGGTGGCCCGCAACGGGGGCTGCTGGTTTTTTCTCGGAGAGATCTACACCGACCTGCCGCTGCCCGCCGACCGAATCGAACGCGACCATTGCGGCAGCTGCCAGGCCTGCATCGACTGCTGCCCCAGCGAAGCGATCGTCGCTCCCTACCAGGTTGATGCGCGCCGCTGCATCTCCTACCTGACGATCGAACTGGAGGGTTCGATACCGCTCGCCCTGCGCGCGGCGATCGGCAACCGGATCTACGGCTGCGACGACTGCCTGGCGGCCTGTCCCTGGAACCGCTTCGCACAGCCGACGCCGGAATCCGACCTCCTGCCCAGGAACGGACTCGACGGCACCGCTCTGGCGGACCTTTTCGCCTGGAGCGAGGCGGATTTCCTGCGCCGCCTGGAGGGGTCGCCGATCCGTCGCATCGGCCACCTGCGCTGGCTGCGCAATATTGCTGTCGCTTTGGGCAACGGCAAGCCGGAGCGATCCGCCCTGCAAACGCTGGCAACACGCAGCTCGCACCCCTCGGAACTGGTCAGGGAGCACGTCGCGTGGGCGCTGCGACGTCTGGGTGAATAGTCCCGACGGGTGCTATATTGAGATAACGACCGACCAGGGGCACTCCGCCGACCGATGCAGATCGCCGCAATCTCCCACAATCCGATGCCGCCGCGCCAGGCGGCTGCCGACGATGGCGTCGCGTCCGCAGTACCCGTGCGTCGGGAAGCTGGCAGCCGTGGCACGGGTGACCGGGTCGACCCCGTCACCACCGCGGAGCTGCGGGAGATCGATCAACTGCAGGCCCGCGACCGTCAGGTGCGAGCGCACGAGCAGGCGCACCTGGCGGCAGCGGCGGGCATCGCCACCAGCGGCGCCAGTTTCAGTTACCGATTGGGTCCCGACGGTAAGCGCTACGCCACCGCTGGCGAGGTCGGTATCGATACCGCACCGGTAGCGGGAGATCCGCAGGCGACGCTGCTGAAAGCGGAACAGATCCGACGCGCCGCGCTGGCTCCGGCTGATCCTTCGGCTCAGGATCAACAGGTTGCGGCGGCAGCTGCGCAGATGGCGATGCGGGCGCGCGCCGAGCTGCAACAGCAGGCAGCGCAGGCCTATCGTTCGAACGCATCGGAAGAGCAGTCCGACCGGCGTCACACCGCAGTATTCAACCAGTTCGCCTGAACTCCCCTCTGGAGAGCAGCTTCAAGCGAAGTTGGGCAGCCGCAGAAAATGCTCCCGGTAGTGGCGCAGCTCGTTGATCGAGTCACGGATATCGTCCATCGCCAGATGGCGCCCGCTCTTGACCACACCGTCGGCGATATCCGGCGCCCAGCGCTTGGCCAGCTCCTTGAGCGTGCTCACATCGAGGTTTCGATAGTGGAAGTAGGCCTCCAGCCTGGGCATCGAACGGGCCAGAAAACGGCGATCCTGACAGATGCTGTTGCCGCAGATCGGGGAGCTGCCCTCAGGCACGTACTCAGCAACAAATTCAAGCGTACGCCGCTCCGCCTCCTGCTCGTCGATTTCGCTCTGCAGCACCCGCGCGGTCAGCCCCGATCCACCGTGCTGGCGGGTGTTCCATTCGTCCATCGCCTGCATCACCTCGGATGGCTGCCTGATCGCCAGAATCGGACCCTCTGCCAGGATATTGAGCTCCCCGTCGGTGACGACGGTGGCGATCTCGATGATGCGGTCACGCTGTGTATCCAGTCCCGTCATCTCGAGATCGATCCATATAAGATTGCTGGGGTCTGCCGCCATGTTCACCTCCTCCGCTTGCGTCGCCGGCGATTCTAGCAGAGCGGGAAGCAACGCTGTATCCTGTCGCCGATGACCACCTTCACGACAATTTTTCTGCTGGCGCTGGCTGCGGGGGTCGCAATCGAACTCTGGTTGCTGCAGCGCCATGTCGACACCGTACGCCGGCACAGGCACGCGGTCCCGGAGGCCTTTCGTGAGCGTATCGCGCTGCCTGAGCATCAAAAAGCGGCAGACTACGCGCTCGACAAGGGAACTCTCTACCGCGTCGAGCTGCTGCTGCAGCCGCTACCCCTGCTGCTGCTGACGATCGGTGGCGGCATCGATTGGATCCACGCGTTATGGCAGTCGACGGAGCCGCCTCTGCTGGCGGGCAGCGGCCTGATCGCCAGCGTGTTTCTGGTTCTGGGGCTGATCGGACTGCCCTTCAGCATCTGGCGAACCTTCGTGCTCGAGCGCAAATTCGGATTCAACCGCACCACGCCTGGTCGCTTCCTCATCGATATGCTGCTGCAGGCACTGCTCTCGTTGGCGCTTGGCCTGCCGGTGATTCTGGCCATTCTATGGCTGATGCAGCGAGCGGGCGAATTCTGGTGGTTTGGCGCCTGGCTGGTTTGGATCGGGTTCAGCCTGCTGATCAGCTGGCTCTATCCGACGCTGATCGCACCGCTGTTCAACCGCTTCACGCCGCTGCAGGCGGGTCCACTGCGCGAGCGAATAGATGCGCTGCTCGAGCGCATCGGCTTCGCCAGCAACGGCATCTTCGTGATGGACGGCTCGACCCGCTCCGGGCATGGCAATGCCTACTTCAGCGGCCTGGGCAGGCAGAAGCGGATCGTGTTTTTCGACACCCTGATAGAAACGCTCGACGCCGCCGAACTGGAGGCGGTGCTGGCCCATGAGCTGGGCCACTTCAAGCGCCGGCACGTACTCAAGCAGCTGGTGCTCAGCGGACTCTTCGCGCTCGTCGGTCTGGCCCTGCTCGGCTGGCTTGCGCAACACTCCTGGTTCTATCAGGGTCTCGGCGTGACAGAGCACTCCAACGCGCTCGCGCTGCTGCTTTTTCTGCTGGTATCGCCGGTCTTCACCCAGTTTCTCCAGCCGCTGCTGGGGCGGTTGTCGCGCCGCTATGAGTTCGAAGCGGACAGCTTCGCGGTGGCGCAGACCGGCACCGAACCAATGATCAACGCCCTGGTCAAACTTTATCGTGACAACGCCAGTACATTGACCCCCGATCCTCTTTATTCGGCGTATCACGACAGCCACCCGCCGGCACCGGTTCGCATCGCGCAGCTGATGACAACCGACTGATCGATAACCCTGCATAGGAGTTCGCACGCATGAACAAGATCCTGCCCACGCTACTGACCGCGCTGCTGGTACTTGCCTCCAACCAGGTCAGCGCGTTCGACGTCGCAGAGGGAGAGTCGCTGGTCAACGGCAACTGCACCAGCTGCCACGGCAGCGAACTCTATACCCGTAAAAATCGCCTGGTCAGCTCCCGTCCGGGGTTGAGCAAACAGGTCAAGCGCTGCGAGCTGGCGCTCGGATTGACCTGGTTCGACGAAGATGTCGAGAACGCCGCCGAGTATCTGAATCAACGATTCTACCGCTTCGCCAAATAACCGCAGAACCGCGACCGCGATGGCACGGCGGCGACTGACCCAACAGCAGAGACGAAGAATCGCGGCGCAGCAGCAGGGGCGCCGCAACCGTCTGCGGGAGGTGGCCGTCGAGACCCTGCAACCAGCTGCAGGCAGCGGCGCCGATCGGCCGGGCCGTGTCATCACCCGCCACGGCCAACACCTGGCGGTAGCCGATACGGGAGGGGATCTGTTTCACTGCCTGTCGCGCCAGAGCATTGGCGACCCGGTCTGCGGCGACCGCGTCGCCTGGCACCCAACGGGTGAAGGCCAGGGGGTGGTCACCGCGATACTGGAGCGCAGATCGGTACTCACCCGCCCCACCTACGGCGGTATCGACAAACCGCTGGCTGCCAACATCGACCAGTTAGTCGTGGTCCTAGCGGTCGAGCCCGAGCCGAGCGCCTATCTGCTGGACCAGTATCTGGTCGCCGCCGCGAACTTCGGCATCGACGCGGTCATCCTGTTCAACAAGAGCGATCTGATCGATGGCGCGCGGCGACCGGCGCTCGAGCGCTATTTCGCCCACTATCGCCACATCGGCTATCCGCTGATCGAGGCAAGCGCTCGCAGCGAGCATGGCCTCGACTCGCTGCGCTCGCACCTGCGGGGACGCACCAGCATTCTGGTCGGTCAGTCGGGGGTGGGGAAATCTTCGCTGATCAACGCGCTGCTGCCGGACATCGAGGTGCAGATCGGGCAACTCTCGGCGGCATCCGGCCTGGGTAGGCACACCACCTCGACCACGACCCTCTATCATCTCAGCGAAGGCGGGGACCTGATCGACTCGCCCGGGGTGCGCAGCTTCCGCCTAGGCAGACTCGACGTGCGCATGCTGGAGCGTGGCTTCCGCGAGTTCGGCGGCTTCATCGGTCACTGCCGCTTCTCCAACTGCAGCCACGATCACGAGCCGGGTTGCGCGTTGCTGGCAGCCTGCGCCGAACAGAAGATCCATCCACAGCGTCTGGATAACTTCCGTCACATGGCGGCGGCATTGGCGCAACAGCGTTGAAAGCGAGACAACTCAGGGCGCAGCGCCGGCATTAATGCGGGTCGCGTTGGCGGGTTACGGCCTAACCCGTCGGCAGGAAGAGCCTCACTGACGCCCCACCAAGCGGACTGTCGTCGATAACCAGTTCGCCCCGATAGAGTTGGACGATTTCGGACGCCAGGCTCAACCCTATCCCCTGCCCGGAATGGCGCGTGTCCGCGCGCACCCCGCGCCGGCACACCTCCGCTCGATGCTCGGGCGCGATACCTGGTCCGTCGTCCTCGATTTCGATCTGCAACCGGTCACCGCCGGATCCAGTCGACTTGCGCATGCTGACGCTGACGCTCACTTGCGAGGTGCAGTATTTGTACGCGTTCTCCAGCAGGTTCCCCAGCACCTCGAGCAGGTCGGCCTCGTCACCGACGAACTGCGGGTTAGCGATCACCTCGACGCGCGTGCGAACCGACTTGTCGCGGTAGACTTTGTCGAGCGTGCGCCGCAACCGTTCGATCAGCTCGGCGACAGCGACTCTCCGCCCTGGCGCTGTGGCCGAGGATGAGGCAGCCCTTTGCAGCTGATAGCGCACGATAGCGTCCATGCGTGATACCTGCTCATCCAGCAGTTCGCGCAACTGCGGATTGCCGATCGATGGGACCGACGACCGCACAAGGCTCAAAGGGGTCTTGAGGCTGTGCGCAAGATCACCCAGGCTGAGGCGGTAGCGGTCGCGGGTCGCGCGTCCACTGCGTATCAGATTGTTGATGCTGCCGATCAGGCCGGAGAGCTCCTGCGGGAAGTCACCCTCGATCTGCTCGATCGCGCCCGACTCGACCCGTCGCAGCTGAGCGGGAATGCCACGCAACGGTTTCAACCCCCAGGCAACCACCAGTGCCTGGGCGATCAGCAACAGCAGCGAGACGCCCCCCATCCAGTAAAACAATCGCGCGCGAAACGCGGCGATCTGCGACCGCATCGGCAACATCGATTCGGCCACCATGATGGTATAGTCACGCGGCTCGCCGGCGTCATCCTCCCAGCGGATCGTATAGTGCAGGCGGTAGAGGGGGTCATCGGACGGGGAAAATAGTCGGTCGTAGCGCCAGACCCCCAGTCGTGCAGAGGTCAAAACCTCGAGCGAACGCCCCAGCAGCGAATGCGATTGCCAATGATAACCGTCGCCATGACCGACCACCTTGGCGTACAGGCCGGAATCGATCGTCTCCAGGCGGGGATCGGGCGTGGCTTCCGGCAGACGCATGCGCCCCTTCTCATCCGCGTTGGCGGCGCCCAAAAGCAGGTAGACATGCTGCTGCAGTCGCTGTTGCATCCCCTGCTCGATACTGCTGCGAAATGCGTTGTCGAGCGCCAGCGCGCCGATGCCGAGAAACGCCAGCAGTACCAGCGTGGCCACCAGCAACAGACGAGAGTGGATCGAGCGCATCAGCGGGGCAGCGGTTCCGCTCTGAATCTGTATCCCCGCCCGCGCAGGGTCTCTATCGGCTGCAGCGCGCCGTCAGGATCCAGCTTGCGGCGCAATCTGGCAATGAACACCTCGACCACGTTGCTGTCGCGCTCGTAATCCTGATCGTAGATGTGTTCGGTGAGTTCCGCTTTCGAAACCACCTCGCCCCGATGCAGCATCAGGTACTCTATCACTCTGTACTCGAATGCGGTCAGCTCAAGCGGACCTCCTTTCAGCAACAGTGACTGTGAAGCGGTGTTGAGCGCCAGCGGCCCCCACTCTATAACCGGTGTGGAGAGCCCGCCGGTGCGTCGCAGCAGCGCATTCAATCTCGCCTGCAACTCCTCGAAATGAAAGGGCTTCACCAGATAGTCGTCGGCCCCTGCCTCGAGCCCCTCGACCTTGTCCTGCCAGTTGCCGCGCGCGGTCAGGATCAGAATCGGCAGGCCAATGCCGTCAGCGCGTGCCTGCCGGATAACCTCTATACCGGTCATTTTCGGCAGACCGATATCGATTACCGCAATATCCAGCGGGTACTCCTGCAGGAAGTAGAGCCCCTCTTCGCCATCCAGCGCGAGGTCGACGGAGAAACCGCGCGCCCGCAACTGCGAGCGCAACTTTTCGCCAAGCGCGGCTTCGTCCTCTACCAGCAGAATCCTCATCCCGTCCGTGCCGCTCTAGTGCCGGTTGCGCGGACGGACCGGCTTGCCCGTTTCGGCATCCAGACGGAGATTACGCACCCTGCCGTCATCAGTCAGAATGCGCAGGAAATGGGTCGGACGCCCCTGCAGATCCCGGGTTTCCGCCGAGAGCACCCGACCCTTTTTACGGGCGCGCGAAACCGCCTGATCAAGATCCGACGCCCTTCCGGCCGCCATGCCCGAACCCGGATACTGCGCGGTTGCGGGCAGCGCCGACAACAACATTGCCAGCAGCGCCGCGCCGGATATGAGGTAACCGCTACGCTTCAAACCATATCCCTCCGCCAGATCGGATCCGGGACAGATGCTGCCGCCGACCCGGACAGGCCACCCGCAACCTGCATCCGGCCCCATTCGGTGCCCGGATCAGGTTTTCCCGCTTCGAAGTTTACACCAAACTCGATCGCCGCCATCGCTGATGCTTGGGGCACGCATCGATCTTAGTCAGAGACAGATGAACGGACGCTTAATGTCGTGGAGGCACGCTCAAGCTCAGCCTCGACCAGCCGCCTATAAGAGTCTGCGGCGCGGTTTCGGCCAATCGGTCGACAGCGCCGGTCGGATTCAGGGCGGTCCGGATTCGGCGGCGCACGATCTGTCGGATTTGACAGTGGCGTGATATTCTTTTTGGAACGTCGTCAGAGAATTGTCCAAGAGGTGGAATCATGCCTTATTTTGTCTACCAGATAGCGGAAGACAAACAGCTTGAAATGTTGGAAAAACATGAAAAATACAGAGAGGCGAGAACACGTGTCCGGGAGCTTCGGGCCGAGCAGCCGGAAGGGAGTGGCGAGCTGATCCGTTTGATCCACGCCGGCACTCAAATGGAGGCGGAACGGCTCTTGCTGACCCCACGCGAAGTTCCGGTCGAAGGCGACGACTGAGAAATTGTCACGCTCTAAATTTTGAAGATCCGCGTTTGTATCTAATCATCAACGATAAAACCGCAGATATAGGATAACGCGCATGGAGAGATCGGCATCGGGCACCGTGAGCCGAATGCAACCCGTTTTGCAGGAGTGCCGCGACCTGGCATTGGGCAGCTTCACCAGCAGGCTCGCGGCCATGTTCGAAAAGACCGAGCAGGCGCTGCTCGACTTCATCGACAAGGCCGACACCAACCAGGGACAGTTCCAGTTTATCGACGCCATCAGTGTCGCCAGTTCCAACCGGGGAGTGGTGGAGCAGCGCTTTCGTGAAGAGCTCGCGCGCGGCTTCAGCGAGTACGGCAAAGAGCGGGCGATCTCCTACCCGCAGCCAGTGCTGGAGAGTCAGTTCCAGGCCGAAACATCCCTGCAGCTGGTCGACGATCAGGAGCTGGACAAGCGACTCTCGCTGCAGAATATGATCTCGCGCGCGCAGAGCGACTGTTTTCAGGAGCTCTACGCGTTGACCCGGCGACTGTCGATGGTGCGTGGCGGTGAGATTCTCAGTGACCAGGACATCCCCGGCGGACCGGTGCACGCCGCCTCCGCGTTTCAGGTCGCTGCCGAGGAGTTCGGATTCGACACCAACATACTGCTCATCATGTACGCGCTCTACGAGAAATTCGTCATGCGCGAACTCCTCCCCTTCTACCAGGAGTTCAATGAGAAGCTGATCGAGGCCGGGGTATTCCCCAACCTCAAGTTCGAGGCGCCGGTCAATCCTGAAAGAGAGCCACCGGCGGTATTCGGCGACGAGGAGGAGCCCGTCTCCGAGAACGCAGCAGCAAAACGCGCTTCGGCAGGTTCCCCTACCGGCAATCGTGCTGCCGGCAGCGCCGCTTTCGGCTCAGGTGCGACTCAGGGAAGCGATCTGACTGAGAGCGACACCGCGCTCGGTGAGGAGATCTTCGACTCCATTCGCGATCTGATGGCGACACGACGCCGGCAGGATCCCAACTACTCCGCCCATCCTGAGTTCAACCCCAACGCCGCGCCGCGCACCATGGCCGATACCCCGGTGCTGGTGCAGGCGATCAACCACATACAACCGACGCCCGGCGCGTCGCTGCTTCCCGAGGAGCTGGCCAAGGGCGAGAAGCCGGCCAAGGTCACTCTCGACGGTCAGATTCTGGATCAGGTCAGGGAACGCCTGATCGAAGAGCGCGAAAGACTGTTCGACGAAGTCGACCGCAATACCATTCCCAGCGCGGATCTCGACACCATCGAGCTGGTCGGCATGCTGTTCGAGCACGTGCTCAACGAAGAGGAGCTGCCGAACATCGCCAAGGCGCTGATCAGTCATCTGCATACGCCCTATCTAAAGGTCGCGATTCTAGATCATCGCTTTCTCATCGATTCGCGCCATATCGCCCGCCAGTTGCTGAATCTGATGGTCGAATCGGGTCTCAAATGGATCGACGAGAGCGATCTCAGGCGCGGCATCTACTACCCGATGCAGGACGGCGTCAATCGGATTCTCGCCGAGTTCAAGGATAACGTCGATCTGTTCGAAGAGATCTCGGAGACCCTCACCCGCCAGGTCGAGGAGTTGAGCCAGAAAGCGAAGATCGTCGAGTCGCGCGCGCAGGAGGCGGCCAAGGGGCGCGAGCGCCTGGAGAGTGCCAGGCTGCGGGCGCAGCGCTTCGTGCAGGAGATGATCGGCGAACGCAGGCTGCACCCCATTCTCGAACATTTCCTCAACCACGCCTGGCTGGACAAGATGATCCTGATGCTGTTGCGGGATCCGATGATCGAAACAAGCGTAGAGTGGCGGCAGGTGCTCACGATTATCGACGACATCATCTGGATGTACGAGTCGCGCGAAAATCAGGAGCTGAAACTGCGCCAGAAGGAGAAACTCGATGGGCTCAAACAGCGCATCGAATCCGGCCTGAACTCCGTCGGCGATTTCCATCAGCCCGATCTCAAGGCGCTGTTCGACTACCTCGATTCGCTGGCCGGCACCAAAGATGAAACGAAGGAGAGCGTTGACGAAGCCGGCAAGAAGGCAAGTGCACCGCCGAAGGAGATAAAGCGGGCGCCGGCCAAGCCCAAGGCGATGCCCATTGTGCTCAACCGCGAAGAGGAAGCGCTGGTGGAGACGCTGAAGAAGGTCAAGTTCGGCACCTGGTTCCAGCTCGAGGACGATAAGCAGGTGTCGCACCAGCTGAAGCTCTCCTGGTTCAGCCCGGTGACGCAGAAGTACATGTTCGTCAACAAATCGGGTGTGCAGGCACTGGTGACACCGATCGAGAAACTTGCCAAACAGATGCATGCCGGCCGCGCAAGGATATTGAAATACCCCAGCATCCCGTTCGTCGACCGGGCGCTCGACTCGGTGCTCGGAATGCTGCAGAAGACCTTTGGCCGTTAGCCCGGCAGCGATAACAGGACTATCGAATCATGCACGAAAACAGAACCTCGCCCCGCAAACGGGTCCACGAAAAGATCCAGGTGGTCGACCTCAACTCCGGGGAGGTGATGGGGAATCTGGTCAACATCTCCACGGGGGGACTGATGCTGCTCTCGGAAGTCCCGCTGGCGCCGAATCGGCTGTTTCAGTTGAGCCTGGTGCTCCCTTCCCAATTGGACGGCGCCGCCAGTATCGAGTTCGGCGTCGAGTGTCTCTGGGTGCAGGATGCGGAGGAGAGCAATGCCCCCTGCTGGGCCGGGTTCCAGATCATCGACATTTCAGAGCAATCATCACAATTGATAGCGCAGCTGATGGCCGCATGGACCGAGTAGCACCCGGCGCGACGGACCACCACTTCTACCACCCTCTACTTTCGTTGCGGCTCCCCTGCTGACGTTGGCAACACCGCCGCTCAGTATCCTGCTCCCCTGCCGTAACGCGGCCTCGACGTTGGCCGAATGCCTCGATTCCATCCAGGCGCAGACTTTTGCCGATTTCGAACTCGTCGCGCTGGATGATCACTCAACCGATACCACGGCGGAGCTGCTACACCACTACGCTGCCACCGATTCGCGCATGCGGATACTGCGTAACCCGGGAACGGGATTGGTCGACGCGCTCAACGCCGGCCTCGAGGCGACGCAATCGAAGTATGTCGCACGCATGGATGGCGACGACCTGATGCATCCACAACGCCTGCAACGGCAGTACCGGCATCTGCAAAGCAATCCCGGCGTCCATCTTCTCGGATGCTGCGCCAGGCTGTTTCCGCTGGAGCAGATCGGCGAGGGTTATCGCGAATACATGCGTTGGCAGAATGGCTGCCTCAGCGAGGCGCAGATCGCCAACGAGATCTACGTCGAGTCTCGATTTGCGCACCCCTCGGTCATTTTCGAGCGCACGCCGGTGCTGCGACTGGGCGGCTACCGCAAGGGTCCGTTTCCCGAGGACTACGATCTCTGGCTGCGGCTCTTCCAGGCGGGTCTCAGACTGGAGAAGATTCCTGACCAGCTGCTGGAGTGGCGCGAATCGGGTGATCGCACATCGCGCGTCGATCCCCGCTACTCCCGCGAGGCTTTCGATCGCCTGCGGGCCCGGTATCTGGCCAGGGATTCCCGCCTGCTCGCGCGTTGGGAAAACTCGGCGATCTGGGGAGCGGGACGCAAGACCCGGCAGCGCTGCCGCCACCTGCTGGAGCGGGGGCTGAGGCCCGTTGCATGGATCGATATAGACCCGCGCAAGATCGGCAACAGCATCGACGGCGTTCCGGTCGTCCCACCTGAGTGGCTGCGCCAGCGGCCGAAGCCTTTCGTGCTGATATATGTGGCCAACCATGGCGCGCGCGAACTGATCGGCCGCGAGCTGGAGCAGCTGGGATACGCCAAAGGGAGCGACTACCTCGCGGTGGGATAGCGCCGATTACACCCAGCGCGGCGTCGACCGGCCGGCGTATGCCCGATTCCTCGGCTCAGCGTTCTTCGAACCCATAGCGCCCGCGACCGACCCAGATCCGTCCCCGCCGGCGGGAGAGCGCCAGCAGCACGGCTCCGCCTGCAAGCATCAGCAGCACGCCTGGCTCCGGTATCGCCGCTCTCGAGAGCGCCACACGAAAGATCTCGTGGTCGTCGTCGAAGATGAACGCAGTGGCTGCATAAGCCGGGTCCAGCCCGCTGAAGAGAACAGTGTCGAAATAGGTATCAAGCTGGCCACCGCTGATACCATCGAAGCTGAAACTGCCGGCCACTATCAAGTCGAAGACCCCGCCCAATGCCGCCTCGAAATCGAACAGCGCGTCGAAACGGATCTCGGCGATCCCGGCCAGATTGGCGAAACCCGGATCACTCACCGTGCACTGTGCCGGCGTCAGACCTACGCAACCGGCGATATCGATGGCACCGTACTGGCCAATTCGGGTAAGCCCCTCGATATCGAAGATCAGATGGGAGCCGCTGCCCGGATTCAGCCGCTCGGCGGCGATATGGCTGCGGGTCAAAGTTACCTGACCGGTCGCTTCGGCCACGGGGCCGGATGAGAATCCGACCGTCAGCGCCGCCTGGCCCGGGAAATCATTATGCGGCCCGACGATCAGTTCGCTGTCCGTCATGTTCAGGATACCGCTGGCGCGATTGACGCCCTCGAATCCGAAGAGTGCCCTGCCCACGCGGTGGCACCTGTCTCCAGTTCCAGGCTGGAGGCGACCATATTGAGCGTTCCCATCGCTTCGGCCAGCCGCTGACCATTGCCGGCAGCGCTGCTGGTAGCGACCGAGAGAAAGCTGCCATTGGCGGTCACGCCGTCGAGCGTCGCCGTGGCGGTCGCCCGCGCCTGGCCGCCGCGCCGGTCAGGCGGCCGCCAAGCTGCAGGGTTCCGCTGGCGCTGCCCAGCGGATCGCTCGCGGTGCCGAAAGCGGCGCCGACCGGCGCGTTCCAGTCGAATTCGGTCGCACGCACCCCCGACCAGGGAGCTGCCGCCAATATCGACACCAGCAAAAACAGCGCGGCTGTACGCTGGCGATCCGGAACCGGGTATAGAACCGACACTGCATAGACCATGCCCCCCGGAGTCTGAAGCCTCCAGTGATTGTTATTTCTTATTGCAGGGTGTCCGGCCGTGCAACCCGACCGGGAAAGTCGCTTCAGCGGTAGTTTTCAGTGTGTAGTGTGCCTGGACCAAAATTCCGAGTATTTTCATAGGGATCTACCGGGCACTCTGTTGTACCTGGCAACCGAATGTAAGTTTTTCTGACATTTGTCAGCTCGGACCCATTCAACAGGAACAAGAGTGTGCGGGATCCGATCTCTGCCGTAGGTAACCGAATCGAGATTGGTGGCTGATAAGGCCCGGACCAGTCCCCGGGCAGACCTTTCGGGAGTTAAATCTCACCCTGATAGAAGGCAACCACCTTGCGCACATAGTGCTGGGTTTCGGGGTAAGGGGGAATCTTGTTGCCGTACTTGCGCACCGCGTTCTCTCCCGCGTTGTAGGCGGCGACGGCAAGTTTAAGGTCCTGGTCGAACATGTCGAGCAGATCGCGCAGATAGCGCGCGCCGCCCTGCAGGTTCTGCGCCGGATTCCAGCTGTCGTGTACGCCGTAGCGGTCGGCCGTCCCCGGCATCAGCTGCATCAATCCGCGCGCCCCTTTCTTCGACAGCGCGTTGGGATCGTAGGCGGACTCTGCGCGCACGATGGCGTGGAGCAGCTCCGGCTGCAGGCTGACGCGTCTGGCCGCATCCGCGATCAAGGCGCTGTATTTGAGCTTGTTGCGCTCCAGTGCCGCGAAGTCGATGCGCGAATAGGAGGCGAAGCGCGGATCGTTTCCGGAACGCCACAGCAGCTCAAAGCCGCGGCTCCTGGTGCGCGGCTTGTCGGTGTAATGAATGTTGCCCTGGTGGTCCAGGTATTTGTAGATTTCGGCCATGACGGCGCCGCCAGCCGTCAGCAGCGCCACGCCGATCGCCAGCGTTGCAACCCATTTTGTGCGCTCTCTACCCGTTGTCATGCTCGATCCGCTCAGTTGCGGCGCCTTGCGTCGGCCCTCTCCCTTGTATCGCCGTGTGACGGGGGGACTTTAACGCGGCGCCTTGCGGCAGCCAGCCAGCTAGCCGCCGCAGCACTTCTTGTATTTTTTACCGCTGCCGCAGGGACAGGGCTCGTTTCTGCCTACCTTCGGCCCTTGATGCACCTCGGTTTTCGGCACCACCATATTGCCGTCGACGAAATACCACTGCCCATTCTCGCGCTTGAAGGTGCTTCGTTCATGGTAGCGTCTGACCACGCCCTTCTCGCGGAAGGTGGCGATGAACTCGACCATACCCTCATCGTCCGTCGCTTCACCCTGTTCGGTCGATACGATCTCGAGGCCGAGCCACTCGGAACTCTCGGCCCAGCGTCTGGTGGCCTCCTTGTCATGGTCACTGCGGTGCGCCGGATGAAGGCTCTCATGCAGAAAGTCGCAGGCGCAGTTGGCGTACGCGCTGTAACGGGCACGCATCAGCTCCGCCGCGCTCTGCGGCTGTTGTGCGCCAGAGATATAGCGGTTGCAGCAGGCGTCGAACTCCAGTTCGGAACCACAGGGACAGCTTGACATCGAAAACCTCCGGAAAGACTCAGAGCGTGATTTATAACGGATAGATCAGCAAAGGTCCACGCAGTCGCGGCATCGTTCAGAGCCCCAGCTCCCGCCAGCGCCTGGCGATCCGTTTAACCGAAATCGGGTGGGCGGTACCGAGCTCCTGCGCGAACAGAGAGACGCGCAGCTCTTCGAACTGCCAGCGAAGCTCCTCGATACGATCGTCACGCTTGCCGTCGCGGCGATACTGCGCCTCCCGCTGCAGCCATGACTGGTACAGATCCCGCATCTCCGCCATAAGTTTCAGATCACGCGCCAACGCATGGCCGAACTTCTCCATGCGCAGTTCGATGGCGCGCAGGTAGCGCGGCAACTGCTGCAGCTGGGGGTAAGGTGTGTTCTGCAGGAAACCGCGGTAGACCAGCGCATCGAGCTGCCCGCGGATATCCTCCACCGACGCCATCCAGTTGCTCTGCGTGATCGCGGCGAGCGAGGTGCGGATATGGTGATAACTGGGAAGCACCTCGCCGAGCAGTTGCATCACGCCCGCCGCCTGCTCCATCAGATCGCCGCGTCGTTGCTGCAACCGGCGTTCGAAGCTCTGCTGGTCACGGATCTCCGGCAACCCTTCGAGAAAGGTGAGATCGACGATCAGCGCCACCACCTCCTCCTCGAGACTATCGCCGGCGTGGAGCCGCAACCCTTCCGCCGCCTCCGCCACCTTGGCGTACTGCAGCTGCAACGAACGGATCCCGGGCAGATTGCGCCGCAGGTATCGGATATCCCTGGGCATGGCGAGCATCAACAGACGCCGCACGCCGGCGCGCTGGGCATGCAGCGCCTGCGCCGCCGAATCGAGCAGGCGCAGATCGACCGCGTCGCCGCGGTCGACCAGCGCCGGAAACCCCGGCAGCGACAGACCGCCGCGATTGCGCTCGACCGACAGCGGCAGCGCGCCGAAATCCCACCGTTTCACCCCTTTGCGCTCGATCCCGGCGAGCGGCGAGCGATCGCCCGCTACACCCTGTGCGTTACCGTGTTTGCGTTTCAACTCCGCAAGATCGCGACCCTCGTCCAGCACTTGGCTATTGGCATCCAGCAGCAGGAAATTCATGCGCAGGTAATCGGGAATCAACTGCTCCTGCCAGGCATCCTCCGGAATGTAGACCCCGGTAGCCTCCTTAAGATACTCGGCCAGCGCGCGCGTCAGCGGTTTGTCGGAGGGCTCGAGCGCGTTGAGACAGGCATCGGCGTATTCGGGCACCGGCACGAATGATTTGCGCAGACTCTTCGGCAGCGCGCGCAGCAACGCCACCACCCGTTCCCGCAACAGCCCCGGAACGAGCCACTCACAGCGCTCCGCCGAGACCTGATTGAGAATATCGACAGGAATCCGCAGCGTCACGCCGTCGTTCTCGCTACCCGGTTCGAAATGGTAGCTGAGCGGTAGCTCGACACCGCCGATATCGAGCTCTCCGGGGTAGTCATCCTCGGTCTCAAGTGGCTGATCCTGTCGCAGCAGATCGACCACCCGCATGTGCAGCAGCTTCGGCTGCGAAGCGGTCGCCTTGCGCAGCCAGCGATCGAATTGCGGCGTGCTGTAGATCCCCTCCGGCAGCCGCTGGTCGTAGTAGTGATAGAGCACCTGCTCGTCCACCAGCAGATCTCGGCGACGGGTCTTGTGCTCGAGATTCTCGAGGTCCTCGATCAGCTCCCGGTTATGACGCCAAAAGGGCGCGCGGCTCTCGAAGTCCCCCTCGACCAGTGCCGAACGGATGAAGATCTCGCGCGCCAACGTCGGATCGATCGGGCCGAAGTTGATCTTGCGTCTCGCCACCAGGGTAATCCCGAACAGCGTCACCTTCTCGTAACCGGCCACCTGCCCGCGACCCTTCTCCCAATGCGGCTCCGAGTAGTTGCGTTTCAGCAGATGACCCGCGGCCGCCTCGATCCACTCCGGTTGCAGCGCCGCGTTGGTCCTGGCGTAGAGGCGGCTGGTCTCGACCAGCTCGGCAGCCATCAGCCACTTCGGCTGGTTTTTGAAAAGGCCCGAAGCGGGAAAAACATGGAACCGGCTGTTGCGACCGCCCAGGTATTCACGCTCCTTGCCGCTCTTGCGCAGCCCGATGTGACTTAGCAGACCGGTCAGCAGCGCACGGTGGATCTCGTCATAGCCCGCCTCGGTGCTGTTTTCGCGGTAGCCCATCTCGTGCATCTGGCCGCGCAGTTGATGATGAATGTCGTGCCACTCCCGCACCCCTGTCCAGGAGAGAAAGTTGTCATGGCAGTAACGCTGGAACTTGCGCCGGCTCAAATGGCGCCGCTGCTGTTCGAGCTCGCGCCAGAGTTTCAACAGACCGATGAAATCCGATCGCTCATCGCGGTAGGTGCGATGCGCTTCGTCGGCCGCCTGGCGCTTCTCGAGCGGGCGTTCGCGCGGATCCTGAATACTCAGCGCGGCGGCGATCACCAGTACTTCGTCAAGACAATGGCCGTGTGCCGCACCCAGCAGCATTCTGGCGATTCTCGGATCGACCGGTAGTTTGGCGATCTGCCGCCCGAGCTGGGTGATCTTGCCGAGGCCATCGACCGCACCGATCTCGTGCAGCACCCGGTAGCCATCCTTGATCAGCTTGCGCTCGGGCGGATCCACGAACGGAAAGCGGGCGATATCGCCGAATCCGAGGATCAGCATCTGCAGGATCACCGAAGCGAGGTTGGTGCGTAGAATCTCGGGTTCGGTGAATTCCGGCCTGGCAGCGAAATCCTCTTCGGCGTAGAGGCGAATGCAGACGCCTGCGGCAATCCGCCCGCAGCGTCCTTTGCGCTGATCGGCGCTGGCTCTGGAGATCGCCTCCACCGGCAGCCTCTGTACCTTGCTGCGGTAGCTGTAACGGCTGATGCGCGCATAGCCGCTGTCGATCACGTAACGGATGCCCGGTACCGTCAGCGAGGTTTCGGCGACATTGGTCGAGAGGATGATGCGGCGGTGGCCGCCCGGATGGAAGATACGACTCTGCTCGGCGGCGCCGAGACGGGCATAGAGCGGCAGCACTTCGGTCAGCTGCAGCTTGTGCTTGCGCAGATGCTCCGCCGTTTCGCGGATCTCGCGCTCACCGCTGAGAAACACCAGAATATCGCCACGATCGATCCGCGACAGTTCGTCGACCGCGTCGACGATCCCCTGCTGCATCGGCTCGTCGCGTTCGTCGCGCTCGACCTCCTCCGCCTCCAACGGTGGCCGGTAGCGTACCTCCACCGGAAAGGTTCTGCCGGAGACGTTGATGATCGGCGCGCCGCCGAAGTGGCGCGAAAAACGCTCCGGGTCGATAGTGGCGGAGGTGATGATCAGCTTCAGCTCCGGTCGTTTCGGCAGCAGGTTTTTCAGGTAGCCGAGCAGGAAGTCGAT
>JAGRGU010000153.1 GCA_020445335.1 Gammaproteobacteria bacterium | reverse complement strand
TGTTCGTAAAGGAGCTGGAGCAGGGGATACTGAAGGGGCGTGCCGATCTTGCGGTCCATTCGATGAAGGATGTTCCGGTACACCTGCCCGACGGCCTGCAGCTGGCCGTGGTGCTCGAACGGGAGGATCCACGCGACGCATTCGTCTCGAACCGCTACGCACGATTCGAGGATCTGCCTGAAGGCGCCGTACTCGGCACATCGAGTCTGCGACGCCAGTGCCAGATCAGCGAACTGCGCCCCGATCTGCGGATTCGCTCCTTGCGCGGCAATGTCAACACCAGGCTGCGCAAGCTCGATGACGGTGAATTCGACGCGATCATTCTTGCCGCCGCAGGCCTGCGGCGCTTGGGGATGCGCGCCAGAATCGCCTCGGAACTGACACCGGAGCAGAGCCTGCCGGCGATCGGACAGGGCACGATCGGTATCGAGTGCCGCACCGATGATGAGCGGGTCAACGCCCTGATCGCGCCGCTGCACGATGCGGAGACCGCGCTCTGCATTGCCGCCGAGCGGGCGATGAACCAGCGCCTTATGGGGGGGTGCCAGGTGCCGATTGCCGGTTACGCGGTGCTCAACCACGGCAAGCTGTTCATGCGTGGCCTGGTGGGCGAGCCGGACGGCAGCCGGGTGATGCGCGCCGAGCGCAGCGCGCCGGCGGCCGAAGCGGAAGCACTCGGTGTCGCGTTGGCGGAAGATCTGCTCGGGCAGGGTGCCGACAAGGTGCTGATGCACCTCTACCAGCCCTGAAGGGCCTGTTGGCACTATGTGGATATCCATCGATGGAGGCCATTTTTTCACAGCGCAAGACGCACTGAGCGTGGTGTACTTGCCGTACACGAGCGAAAGTGCAACGCGGCTCTGGGGAAAAATGGCCCCGTCCCTTCGGGTTGGCGCTCAAATGAGCCCATCCAGCGTTGCGCATCGCTTATTTGGAGCAACCAAACTGCGCTCTGCGCGCCTTGACTGGACTCATTTGAGCGCCAACGCTGGGCATCCGCATGGTGTTAACAGGCCCTAGCGTGAACGATTTCGTCCCTTGCGATCTTGCCGGCTGCCGCGTGTTGGTGACGCGAGCCGCCCATCAGGCCCATGATCTCTGCAGATTGATCGACGATCTTGGCGGGCGACCGTTGCGTGTTCCCGCGATCGAGATTCAGGCGGCGGAGAGCGATGAGGCGCTCTCGCAGCTGCTGGCGCGAATCGGGAGTTTCGATATTGCCATCTTCATCAGTGCCAACGCGGTGGAGTGGGGGCTGAAGCTGCTGCCGCAAAAACGTCTGCCGGAGGCGATCGATATTGTTGCTGTCGGCCAGGCTACCGCACTGGCGCTGGCCAAAAGCGGCCATACCGTGGATGTGGTGCCTGAGCACGGTTTTGACAGCGAGTCGCTGCTCGAGGCGCCGGAGCTGGACGAGAGCGAAATCAGAGGCAAGTCGGTGATGATATTTCGCGGTGAGGGGGGGCGCCCGCTGCTCGGCGACACGCTGCGGATGCGCGGGGCCAAGGTCTCCTATGCCGAGGTCTACCGCCGCTGCTGCCCACAGACGCGCAGTGTCGCGGGCATAGACTGGCGGCTGGAGGATGTGGACGTCGCCACGGTCACCAGCAGCATGATCCTGGATAATCTGTTCACGATGTTCGGAACAGACGAGCATGAACGTTTGTGCAGCATGCCGCTGGTGGTGATTTCGGAGCGCTTGCTGGCGCATGCGCGTAAACTTGGATGCGAACAGGTGATGTTGGCGCGGGGCCCGGGCGACCACGATCTGGTCGAGGCGATCTGTGCCTGGCTCTCCTAGGGCCTGCTGACACTATGCGGATATCCATCGACGGAGGCCATTTTTCACAGGTCCCGGCGTTCAGTGCCAATATCGCCAGGGTTGTGGCATGCTGCGATTAAATCGCTTGAGTGGGTGATCGGATGAGGAAAGAAGAGACAGTCGACGGCGCAGACAGTGATGTCGAAGAGGGCCAGATTCTCGAAGCTGAAGTGGTAGAGGGGGGGCGCGGGTCCGGTGGCAGGCTGTCGCTGATCGCACTGCTACTGGCAGTGCTGGCGCTTGTCCTCGCCGGCGGAGGGGTCTACTACAGTCAGCAGTCACGTGAGTTGGCGATGAGCGAGTTACAGGCGCTCGACCAGGAGTTGTTGGCGGCAAAGCAGGCAACCGAAGCGGTGCGTGGCGAGATCGGCGCGGCGCGTTCGGCGGCGGACAGCCAGTCGCAGCAGCTCAGGCAGCAGCAGGAGGCTTTAGCGGCGCAGCAGCAGGCGCTCGCAGCACACAAGCAGTCGCTGGCCGATCAGTCGGTCAAACTGGACGAGGAGCGCGGTCGCCTGGAGCAGGCGGGAACAGAGATACGTGAGGCAATTCAGTCGCTGCACCGCCGGATCGGCAGCGACAACAATCAGTGGATGGCCGCAGAAGCGGCCTATCTGATCCAGGTTGCCAACCACCGCCTGCACCTGGAGTGGGACGCGGCGACCGCTATCAAGGCGCTGCAGGAGGCGGATGCGCGGCTGCGTGACAGCGGTGACCCGAGCTGGATTCCGGTGCGCGAGATCCTGGCGCTTGAGATCAGCAGCCTGCGCAGCGCCGGTCTGGCGGATATCGAGGGTCTGGCGTTGCAGTTGGCCGGTCTGGCCGGTGGAATCGAGAAATTGAAGATGCCGGGCACAGAGCCACTGCCGACCGCACGCCCGGTCGAAGCCGAGGCCCAGCCGGTCGAAGGCCGTACCTGGAAAACGCTCCTCGAGGATGGCTGGAAGGGTTTCAAATCGATCATGGTGATCCGGCACCATGGACAGCCGGTCGGAGCCATGATGCCTCCCGACCAGCAGCTGTTCCTGCAGCAGAACCTGCGCCTGCAGCTGGAGGCGGCGCGGATCTCCCTGTTGCGGGGAAACCAGGCACTCTACGACACCAGCCTGCAGACCGCCGCGCGCTTGCTGCGCGACCACTTCGCAGCGGATGATGCCGGTGTCGGCAACTATCTGGATGAGATAGAGAAGTTGAGTAAAGTAAGGGTCCGCCCGGAACTGCCGGACATCTCCGCCTCGCTGCTGGCGCTGCGTGACACGCTGGCCAGGACAGGAGGGGCGCAATGAAGAGTTTGCTGGGCGCGCTGCTGGTTCTGGGTCTGTCGGTGCTGCTGGCGCTGGCCGTCAAATCAGATAACGGCTACATACTGATCGGCTACAAGCAGTGGAGTGTCGAAGGGAGTCTGGCCTTTTTTCTGATACTCAACCTGCTGCTGTTTATCGCGTTGCACTACCTGGTGCGCGGCGTGGTGCGACTCTGGTCCATTCCTCGTGGCGTGCACCAGTGGCAGGAACGGCGCGTCAGCGAGCGGGCACGCCGCGAGCTGAATCAGGGGCTGGTCGAGCTCTCCGAAGGCCATTGGCAGAGTGCCGAAAAGAAGCTGACGCGACACGCCGAGCGCTCCGATGCACCGCTGCTCAACTATCTCGCGGCAGCCCGCTCGGCGCAGCAGCAGAATGCTCACGACCGGCGGGACCACTATCTGCAGCTGGCGCACGAGAGCATGCCCTCGGCCGATGTGGCTGTGGGGCTGACACAGGCTGAACTGCAGCTTGCCCACGCGCAGCTGGAGCAGGCGCTGGCCACATTGCAGCACCTGCGGCAGATCGCACCGCGCCACACCCACGTTCTGAAGCTGCTCAAAGAGCTATACCAGAGGATCGGCGACTGGAAGGAGCTGAACAATCTGCTGCCCGAATTGCGCAGGCAGAAGGTGGTCGACGAGCGTGAATTGCAGGCGCTGGAGCTCGCCATGCATCGCAGATTGCTCGAGGAAGCGGCGCAGGATCAGGCGCCGCAAGCCCTGCTTCAGGCCTGGAAGGCGTTTCCTGCATCGGTGCGGGAGAACGAGGAGATGATCACGCGCTACGCGCACCTGCTGAAGGAGCGCGGTGCCGACGATCAGGTCGAGAACCTGCTGCAGCAGGCAATCGAGCGCAACTGGAGCGATGAACTGGTGGAGCTCTACGGCCGTGTAGATGCCGCCGACGCCAGCGTCCAGCTGCGTCATGCGGAGAGCTGGCTGAAGGGGCAGCCGAGAAATGCCAAGTTGCTGCTGGCTCTGGCGCGGCTCTGCCTGAAAAACCGCCTCTGGGGCAAGGCGCGCAGCTATCTGGAGGCGAGCATCGGCGCGCAACCCAGCGTGGCAGCCTACCGGGAGCTGGGTTTCCTGGTCGAACGGATGGGCGAGAAAGAGCTTGCGATGTCGTTCTTCCGCGCCGGTCTGGAGCTCTCCAGCGATACGCCACTGCCCGATCTGCCGACATCTCTGGGTGGTCAGAACCAGATCGAAAACTACCGGGAGGAGCCGAACCCGACAGACATCAACCCGCCTCGGCTCGAGGTCGTCAGCGACAAAAAAAGCTGGCCCGGGCCGCGCCCCTAGTCGGCGTTCAGGGCTTCTGCGGATTGTCCTTGGCCCACTCGAATACGTCCGAGTACATGTTTTCAGGGCGTAGTCCGGCTGTGGTGAATGCTGTTTTACCGGCAAATACCATTACCGGCGGGCCGCTCATGTAGAGGTCGAACATCGTCAGATTGGGGTAATCGGCAAGCACCGCATCGTGTACCCAGCCGGTGCGCCCCTGCCAGCCCGCATCGGGCTCGGAGAGAACGGGAGTGTACTGGAAATTCTCGTGTTCTCGCAGCCACTGCCGCGGCAGGTCAGGGAGGTAGATATCGCGCTCAGCGCGAGCGCCCCAGAACAGATGAATGGGGCGCTGCACGCCGATGTGGAAGGCGTGCTCGATGATACTCTTCAACGGTGCGAAACCGGTGCCGCCTGCCATCAGGATCAGCGGGCGTGCGGACTCTTCACGCAGGTAGAATCCGCCCAGCGGCGCCTCGATCTGCTGATTGTCGCCCTCTTTCATCTCATCGAAGACGAAGTCGGTGAACTCGCCCCCGGGGACGTGGCGGATATGGAGTTCGATCGCTGCATCGTCGTGCGGTGCATTGGCGATCGAAAAGGCCCGGCGCCGGCCATCTTCAAGGATGAAGTCAAGATACTGTCCCGCCAGATACTGCAGTCGATCCGTTGCGGGGGGGGTCAGGAAGAGCCGCACCACGTCGTGCGCCAGCCGCTCTTTTCTCGCGACTAAGCAATTCAGCTGCCGCACCTCCACCTGTTGTGCGCTCTCGACCTCGTGAATGCGGATCTCGATATCGCTGGCGGGCGTGGCTTGGCAGGTGAGGCAGTGACCTTCGGGCTGATCGTCGAACGACTCCTGGATTCCGGCCGGATAGGAGACCTCGCCCGAAAGCAGGTTGCCGGCGCAACTGCCGCAGAGGCCGTTGCGGCAGCCGTAAGGGAGCACTATGCCCTGCCGCTCCGCCGCTTCGAGGATGACTTCATGCGGTTCGACAGTGAACTCATGACCGCTTGGCGCTACTTTGACTTTGAAACTCATGCAGATATCTGTGATCTTGTATTGTTTTGGGAGAAACGGCTGGAAATTCTCTACTATTTTGCTAAGGATTAAAACCCTGTTATGACTACGATTATTATCGGCTGCGGCTATCTTGGACGTCGGGTGGCCAAGGCTTCTCTGCAAGCGGGCGAGCGCGTCATGGCTGTGGTACGCACGGCGGAGAGCGCACGGCTACTGGCGGCACAGGGTATAGCGCCCCGCCAGCTCGATCTGGATCACCCGCCGTTGAGTGAATTGTCGCTGAGGGGAAGTCGACTCTATTACTTCCTGGCGCCGCAGGCGGTGGGCGAAGGGGACAGTCGGATCGAGGCGCTGCTTGACGCCATGGAGGCGGATGGCGCACCGGCACGCATCGTCTATCTGAGCACCACCGGCGTCTATGGGGATTGTCGCGGCGAGTGGATCGACGAGAGCCGCTCCCCGCACCCTAAGGTGCCACGAGCGCTGCGCCGCTGGCGTGCCGAATCGACCCTGCGCAGTTGGTGTGAGCAGCATGCCGTGGAGTTGGTGATATTGCGGGTGGCCGGTTTCTACGGTCCGGGCAGGTTGCCGCTGGAGCGGCTGCGCAAGCGCCTGCCGATGGTGCGGGAGAGCGATGCGCCCTTCAGCAACCGCATCCACATCGATGATCTGGTTGCGGTTTGCAGAGCGGCGATGCAGCTGGGTGCGGCGGGTGAGATCTACAATGTCAGCGACGGCAATCCGACGACGATGAGCGACTACTTCGACCGCATCGCCGATCTCAGCGGTATGCCACGGCCGCCTAAGATCCCGCTGCGGGAGGCCGCTGCGCAGCTGTCGCCGGGAATGCTCTCCTACATGCAGGAGTCGCGGCGGTTGCACAACGGCAAGATGCTGCGTGAGCTTGGGGTAGAGTTGCGCTATCCGACCCTGGCCGAGGGGTTACCGGCGGCGTTGGCGGAGGACTAGCGCTGCCGCAGCCAGTCGAATACCGGATCCCACTGCACCACATCCTGCCATACCAGCGAGGGCGCCAGCTCGAATATTCCAAGGCCGCTTTCGGCAGCGCGGATATAGGCCTGGCTCTCGCGCAGGTGGGTCAGAAAGGGCAGTTCAAGATGGCCGAGGTAGTCGGAGAGCTGTTGGTAGACGCGGGTATTTTCGCGCACCCGGTTGGCGACGACAGCCAGGCGGGTCTGCTTGCGCGAGATGCGACCGCTACCGAGAAGTTCGCTCAGAAAGCGGTTGCAGGCACGCATGTCGATCGCTGAGGGCAACACCGGCACGATAACCTCGTCGACTCTGCGCAGCAGCTGGTTGATGCTGTTGCCGTGGGTTCCGGCAGGGGCGTCGATCACCAGCACTTCGGTGCCCCTGGCTGGCTTTGCAGAGCCTTTGCTGGCGTCGAGCGGTTCGATCGCGGGAATGCCTTCGTAGGCCTCACGCGCCTGCAGCCAGTCGAGGGCCGAGCCCTGGGGATCGTAGTCGGCAAGTGCCACTTTGGCGCCGTCGTCGGCGAACCAGGTTGCGATGTTGGTGGCCAGCGTGGTTTTACCGCACCCGCCCTTAGCGTTCATCAGCAGTATGGTCTGCATGTTGCTCTCTCCAAAGTCATGTCAGGCGCTTTGTTCGCGCAGCGTGCATGTCGGCCAAGCTCAGTCGTCAATCCCCAGGCTCTCCCAGATCCTATCGATCCGCTCCCTGACCGTCGGCGTCATGGTGATCGGGCGCCCCCACTCCCGTTGCGTTTCGCCGGGCCACTTGTTGGTTGCGTCAAAGCCTATTTTAGAGCCGAGCCCGGAGACCGGTGAAGCGAAATCCAGATAGTCGATCGGCGTGTTCTCGATCAACGTGGTATCCCGCGCCGGATCCATGC
>JAGRGU010000042.1:11059-16196 GCA_020445335.1 Gammaproteobacteria bacterium | reverse complement strand
ACATCAGTTGCCATCGCTGTGTCCTCTCATGAGCAGTACGCCGTACCACCCATAGCTCCGACGAACTCCACAGTGATGGTGTTCGTATCTACATATGTAACCGCACCGTGCACTTGCTGTCCGCTCGATCATGCCGCAGAAGAAGAACCCGGACGTCCCCGAGCTGATCCGTGGCAAGAGCGGGCGTATTTTCGGCCATCTGATCAGCCTGCTGACGCTGATGAAGGGGCAGCCGCTGGCTTACAACAAGGACAACCAGGAGGATAAGGAGCCGCTGTTCGACAGCGTCGACAATCTCAAGGGATCGCTGAAGATATTCGCGGCGATGATTCCGGCGATCCGCTGCCGCCGCGAGCGTATGCGCGCCGCCGCGATGCAGGGCTTCGCCACCGCCACCGACCTTGCCGACTATCTGGTGCGCAAGGGCACCCCTTTCCGCGATGCGCACGAGGTGGTCGGCAAGGCGGTGGCTTGCTGCGTCGAGCGCGATTGCGACCTCAGTGAGCTGCCGCTCGAAACGCTGCGGACATTTTCACCGCAGATCGAGGCGGATGTGTTCGAAGTGCTGACGCTCGAGGGGTCGGTCGCCGCCCGCGACCACATCGGCGGCACCGCACCGGCGCAGGTGCGTGCCGCCATCGCACGCGCCCGTCAGCGGCTGGAGCGCGAGTAACCGATGGCCGAAGAGTGCCTGCAGCAACTGAAGCAGCGGCTCAGGGCGTTCGCCCGGGCACGCGACTGGGAGCAGTTCCACTCGCCGAAAAACCTCTCCATGGCGATGATCGCCGAATGTGCCGAGCTGGTGGAGCACTTTCAATGGCTGAGCGAGGAACAGAGCCTCGATCTATCGCAGGAGAAACGGCAGGCGGTGCGGCTCGAGCTGGCCGATATCCTGATCTACCTGGTGCGTTGCGCCGACCGGCTCGACGTCGACCTGATCGCCGCCGCCAATGAGAAGATAGAGATCAATGAGCAGCGCTACCCGGCGGCCCGTGTCTATGGCGATGCGCGCCGCTCAGACGAGTATTGACCCGCTCAGCCGCGCGGGTCGCCGCCCGGCAGCAAACGCCTGAACCAGCTGTCACGACGTGCACGGCGGCTTGCAGCGCCCAGCATCACCTCGTACTGGTTGGCCACCAGAACCGCCTCCGGCACCTGCGTTCGAATCGCCGCCACCAGCGGGCTACAGCCATCCACGTGCGGCCGCGTGCTGACCCAGAGTAGATTGAGCCGCAGATTCAGATCGGCGAACACCACCTGCTCGCCGAACTCGCTCATCACCGAGCTCAGGCGCTGCAACGCCTGCTGCCGCCGCAACTCCGGCCAACGACCGACGCGCGGAATCAACATCATGAAGTCGTGCAGCGAGCGTCCGTGTTCGTCGCGAGTCGGTACCCGGCTCCACATCGGTTCGCCCGGCAGCAGCGTCTGGTCGAGCAGCGAGTAACTGGGCATGCGTAACCTCGATCCGGTCGCATATGCGGAGCCGGCAAATTGTCGTATTTCCTAAAGTAGACATAAAACGCTGCGCTGTCATCCAATGACGCCAGACGCGTCCAGAACTAAAGTTATCGCTCTCCCGGCCGCCTCAATGGCAGGATGGACATACGAACTTCGGCATCAAGGAGCATCATGTGAGTCAGAACAACGAATTTGCGACGATCTGCCTGCAGCACGCCCCCTGCGGCATGCTGGTTCTCGATCCGACCGGGACCGTCGTCGAATCGAATCCGCGCTTGCGCGAATGGCTCGGCAGGAGCGAGTCCGAACTGACGGGAGCAAGCCGGGAAAGCCTCGAAAAGCTGGGCCTGAAGGGGCTGTTCGCGAGCCGTGAGTTGGCGCATCTTGCGCCGCCCGGGGCAGCGGAGGAGCGCTGGCTGCTCTGCTCCGAGCACCGGACGGAGGCGCATACGATTCGGTTCTATCTCGACATCAGCAGACAGGTACGGGCAGAGGAGCAGATTGCGCAGCTGCAGCAGCAGGTCGAGGATCTGACCATTACCGACGCGCTGACCGGTCTGGCCAACCCGCGCGCGCTCAATCGCGCGCTGAACTCACAGGTGACCCGCAGCCGTCGCTACAACAACCCGCTCTGCCTGGTGCTCATGGAGCTGGGCGACAGCGACAACCCGGTGGCTGTGCTAAGCGATGAGCAGATACTCGCCGCCAGCCGCTATCTGCGCGATCGGCTGCGCTGGGTCGACACCATCGCCCGCTGGGACCACAATCACTTTCTGATCATTCTGCCGGAGACGCATACCGAGGATGGCATCGCGCTGATCGAAAAGATCTGCCACGGATTCCAGGAGATCGCCAGCCAGATCCAGGGCGAGAGCCAGCAGCTCAGCTTGCGCTTCGGCCTGGCGCAGTGGCTGAAGGGCAATGACAGCCGGATGCTGATGGACCGTGCAGCCGCGAGTCTGAACGCCAGCCTGCAGGGAGAAGCTGAGACGGCGGTCAACTGATGTATGGCGCAATCCCTCTACCACAGGGACGGAATCGGACGTAAGGATCTGGAGCAGATCCGGCGGCGCTTCACGCTCATCCAGCGCGAGCGGCTCCGCCGGATCGAAATGGAGCTGCTCCCCACCCAGCAGAGCTTCATCGAGCTGCTGCCACTGCTGTTTCACATCAACCACCCGATGCTGCCCGGCTTTGTAAACACCCAGACACCGGCTGGCATCCCCGGCTTCGTTCCCGGCAAGCGGCTGCTGCAGATCGCCAAATCGATCAGCCGCTCGTTCGAATACAAGAAACGGGCGCGCCGGCGCTACAACATTCAGGGTCTCTACCTGATGGGCAGTATCGGCAGCGTGGCGCACACCGCCGGCAGTGATTTCGACGTCTGGCTCTGCCACGACCCGGCGCTGCGGCCCTACGCGGTCGAGGGACTGAGAAGCAAGGCGACGCGCATCGAGGCCTGGGCCAAGTCACTCGCGCTGGAAGTTCATATTTTCGTCATGAACGTGGAGACCTTCAGGCAGGGTGAGCGCGAAAGCCTCTCGCACGAGAGCAGCGGCACCACGCAGCGCCGGCTGCTGCTGGAGGAGTTCTACCGCACCGGCGTGCTGCTGGCGGGGCGTTATCCCCTCTGGTGGCTGGTACCACCGGAAGAGGAGGCGAACTATCAGGCCTACGCCGACACACTGCTGCACAAGCGTTTCGTCGACCCGCTCGACTGCATCGACTTCGGCGGCCTGGAGACAGTCTCTCCCGACGAGTTCTTCGGTGCCGCCCACTGGCAGCTCTTCAAGGGCATAGAGTCGCCCTACAAAACGATTCTCAAGCTGCTGCTCACCGAAGCCTACTCGCAGGAGTATCCCGACGTCCGCTGGCTCTGCCAGGAGGCCAAGCGCGCGATCTACGAAGGCGAGGAGAACCCAGACGAACTCGACCCCTACGTGCTGCTCTACCGCCGCCTGGAGCAGTATCTGACCAGCAGGCGCGAGCGCCAGCGCCTGGAGCTGGCGCGGCGCTGTTTCTACTTCAAGAGTGGGCAGAAACTGAGCCGATGCCGCAATCAACCCGAGCTGCGTTGGCAACAGAAGCTTATTCAGCGCCTTACCGAAGAGTGGCACTGGCGACCGCAGGAGATCGAACTGCTGGACGCTCGCGAGCAGTGGAAGATCGACCGGGTGCTGGAAGAGCGCAACACGCTGGTACGCGAGCTGAACCACAGCTTCCGGCTGCTGACCGATTTCGCCCGCGCCTACGCCGATCAGAGCAGCATCGACCCGGAGGAGCTGAGCCTGCTCGGTCGCAAACTCTACACCGCGATGGAGCGTCGGCCGGGAAAAATCGACAGCATCAACCCCGGCATCTCCAGAAATCTCCAGGAGGAGCGGCTGTCGCTGCACTATGTCGCCGGCCGCGAGGGTAGCGCACCCGCCTGGTACCTCTATCTGGGCGAGGTCAGCAGCACTCAGGCGCGGGTCAGCACGCCGATGAAGTCGGCGCCCGGACTGATCGAACTGCTCACCTGGTGCCATCTCAACGGCATCATCCGCTACGCCACCCGCGTCACACGTCACCCCGCCGACTGCCCCGTGGCCGAGGGAGAGCTGCGTTCACTGCTGGCGGCACTCAACAGCATCTATCCCGATGGGATCGCCGGTGACGTGCCGATCGATCAGCTGGCCGAACAGCCCTACGCACTGGCCTGCACGCTGTTCGTAAACATCGGCAAGGACCCGATGGACCGACTCTCGAAGCTTGGCAAACAGCTGACCAGCGATCGCAGCGATCCGCTCAGTTTCGGCTCGGCGCACGCCTCACTGGTCGCCGGTATAGAACAGCTGGTCACCACCAGCTGGGGTGAGACGCTGGTCTACACGCACCAGCGCGAGCCGGGGCTGCTCAACGCGCTGCTGCTCTATCTGCGCCTGCTGAAGCGCCGGCCGGCAGAGTTGACGAGCATCCCACAGATCACCGCGCACAGTTTTTCATCGGTCCGCGCCAGCGGCATCGCGCGTCGTCTGGAGACGCTCTTCAATGCGGTCGCGGAGGCCTTCAGCGGCAACGATGACGGTTGCCGTTATCTGCTGCAGCTGGGCGATGAACTGCATCTGATTGAGGAGCAGGGCGGTGAATTCACCGCTACCCCGATCGGCGGCGAGGTGGAACTCGATCAGCTGCTGTCGCAACCGCGAACCGGCTTTGCGCCGCTGGTGATCGATCCGATGGCGCTGCGGGATACGCCGCTGCCGGCGATCTATGCTGAAAACCAGCGCAACGCCATCCAGCTCTTCTACTACAATCGGCGAACCACCACCGAGCTCTACCTGCTGGATGAGCAGGGCGCGCTGTTTCAGCAGCGGCTGCCCTCGACCGACGAGCATTTTCTACTGATGCAGCAGCAGCGCTTCCTAAACGACATCCTGTTGACACGCAATCTGCAGGCACGCAATCCAGCGCACCGACTGCTGCTCGACGCACCGAAGTTCTACCTGCTCGATCGGGATCGCGAGGGCCGCTACACCGCGCAGGCCAAAGCGGCACCCCGCCACCGGCTCTCCGACGATTACCTGGAGCTGCGACTGATCTGCGACTCGATCGACCTCGCCCGCACTCCGCATTTCCTGGTTTGCGGGGAACGCGAATTCTCGTCGGTGGAGTATGGTGCCCGCCTCTACGCCGC
>JAGRGU010000042.1:0-11001 GCA_020445335.1 Gammaproteobacteria bacterium | reverse complement strand
CTGGAACTGGCCGATTTCAGCGGCACACCGACCGCCACCATCGCGCTGTTCAATCTGAAGAAGCGCGTCGAACAGCGCTTGAGCGAGGCGATGACATCACTGCGTAGGGAGCCGGCTGGAGAACGTCCACCCTCCTGACAGGCTCCGCACCTGCGTGTTCCCCGGCCTTTATGCGGTTATACTAGACCCATTCCTGTCACACCGGACCCTCCCCATGCACTGCTGGCTGCGTTATCTTCTGTGGAGCCTGATCGCCATTCTGGGGATCGGGAACATGATCACCGCCTGCGGGCAGAAAGGCCCGCTCTATCTGCCGCAACCGGAAAGCCAGCAGGAACAGAAAAAGATGTCCGGGCAGTAGTGCCCTCAACCGTCCAGCAGGCTCCCGCCACCCAGCCAACGCCGCCGCCAATAGGGCTGGTCGAGGCGCTCCTCGCGCACATAGCCGCCCGTCGACGGCGCATGGATGAATCTGCCGTTGCCCAGATATATGCCGACATGACCGTTCTTCGCGCGGGTATCGAAGAAAACCAGATCCCCCGGCAACAGATCAGTCGAGGCGACCGACTGCGCCTGACGCCGCTGCTGCCTGACCGTACGCGCGACAGGCACCCCCAGCCGGCGATAGCTGTAGTGCACCAGCCCGCTGCAGTCGAAGCCGCGCGCCGGTGAGTTGCCACCGAAACGGTAGGGAGCACCGATCAACTCGCGGGTGATCGCCAGCAGTCGCTGCCGTTCGGCGCTGATCGACGACGGCTCTGCCGGCAACCGCTCCGTGCGGGTGGCGCCGCCCCCGCCGCATGCGCTTAGCGCGAGCATAATCGCGAGCAACGGCAGCAGGATAAAAGCGCTACGTCGCTCTCCAGCTTTGGTGGACATCCGCATCGGATTTTCCTCGCTTCCGGGTTAGCCCTAGAATAGACCACGAATCGGAACTCGGACCAACTGCATGAAGCTGAAATTCACCAAGATGCACGGACTCGGCAACGACTTCGTGGTATTCGACGCCACCAACCGCCCTATCGAATTGACGCCGGAGCAGCTGCGCCTGCTCGCGGATCGACATTTCGGCATCGGCTGCGACCAGATTCTACTGGTCGAGCCGCCGCGCAGCGCGGATACCGACTTCCATTACCGCATCTTCAACGCCGATGGAGGGGAGGTGGAGCAGTGCGGCAACGGTGCCCGCTGCTTCGCGCGCTACGTTCGCGACGCCGGCCTGAGCGACAAGGATGAGATCAGGGTAGGCACCCAGGCCGGCAGAATCGTGCTATACCACGAAAAGGACGATATGGTACGGGTCAACATGGGCGTGCCGCTGCTCGAACCGCAAAGGATCCCTTTCCTGGCGCCCGAGCTGGCGGCCGATTATCCGATCGAGGTTGGCGGAGAAACGCTCAGCATCGGGGCGGTTTCCATGGGCAACCCACATGCGGTGCTGCGCGTCGGCTCGGTCGACAAGGCACCCGTCGCCCGACTGGGCCCGTTGCTGGAGCAGCATCCCCGTTTCCCGCAACGGGTAAACGTTGGCTTCATGGAGATCCGCTCAGCCGACACCATCCGCCTCCGAGTCTACGAACGGGGCGCCGGTGAGACGCTCGCCTGCGGTACCGGCGCCTGCGCGGCGGTGGTCGTCGGGCGCACCCAGGGCGCGCTCGATGCCGAGGTCGAAGTGGAGTTGCGCGGCGGCAAGCTGCGCATCCAATGGCCCGGTGGGGGTCAACCGGTACTGATGAGCGGCCCGGCAACACGGGTCTACGAGGGCACGATTGAGCTTCGCTAGCGGCCACGAGGAGTAAGCATGTCGATCGGATCGAGTTTTCGTTCAGCGGCACCCCGCAGCCTTTACCGTAAAATGCGCCTGCTGCTGGCGCTGCTGCTGCTGGCGCTGGCTGCCTGTCAGGTAAGTCCACAACGCGAGGAGCCGATAGAAGCGGCCGAGGTGGTGGTCGAAACCCCGCCGCCGGAAGAGACGTTGACCCCGGCAGAGCGTGTGCGCAAAGCGATTCTTGCGCTGGAGACCGGCGACAAAACGACCGCGCGCCGGCAGCTCAAGCTGGCACTCGAGGAGAAACCAAGGCTCGGCGTGGCCAACGGGTTGTTGCAGCAGATGGACGCCGACCCGATTGCCGCTCTGGGCGCGGAGTACTCGATCTATCATGTGGCGGCCGGGGATTCGCTGGCCAATATCGCCAGGGAGAAACTCGGGGATGCGCTGAAGTTCGTTATCCTGGCACGCTACAACAACATCGATAACCCCAGTCTGCTGAAGAGGGGCCAGCCGCTCAGGATTCCAGGACGACAGCAACAACCGCCCCCGGAATCGACCGTGGAAACCCTTGCGCAGGAGAGCGGCGAAATGGAGACAGCGCCACCGGTGACGACGGCTCCCGAGTCGGAGCCGGAAGATTCAGGTCCCGCTCCGACAGCTTCCGGTGACACAGATGTACCCACGGAAGCGCCCGCCGCGCCTACCCTGCAGGCGGGAGCCGAAGAGCGCGACGTCGAAGAGCACAACGCCGAAGTGCAACGACTCTTTCGGCGCGGCCTGGAGCTGGCACAGGCGAACCGACTCGCCGAAGCCTACAGCGCGCTGTCGCAGGCCTACGCCGGATCGCCCGCCGACGCTGCCATTACCGAGGCTTACCTGCGCTCCCGCGTGCGTCTGACCGACAGCTACCATCGCCAGGCGATGCAGCATTTCAGAAAGCACGAACTGGACGACGCGATCGGTTTTTGGGACAAGATCCTGTCGCTCGACCCGGATCACAAACTGGCGCCCGGTTACCGCGCGCGCGCCATCGAGCTCAGGAGCAAACTGCGCAAGATCGCACAGTAGAGCAAGCCGGTCGCCACTCTTTCAGAGGTCAGGTTTTTCGCTCCGGAAGAATGATCATCGTTGGCGCATCAGCCAGCAGTTCGGCCTCCATCTCCTCCTCGGCCGCCAGCCACTCCGCTTGCCGCGCCGGCGTCACTTCTGACGTCACGTCGGAAGCCGCGTCATCGACATCACCCGATCTCATTGCGGCTTCCACAGCGCCAGCTTCCGATCTCTCCTGCAACGCTTGCGCCATTGCGTTGTAATTTTCGAATAGCTCTCCGAGTTCGTCGTTGCGCCGCTCTTCGATCCGGTGGTTGTAGTTGCCGTTTGCGACGTGCCTCAATGCGCTGCTCAGGCTTTTTGTCGCCAGAGTGATACCTGCCGGCAGCAGATAGGCCACCACCGCCACCGTTACGACCACGGCGGCGAACAGTGCCAGCAGCGTATAGAGCGTGAGCTGCGCTGCCGCCGTGACCGGCGCCCGGGCGAGACCGAGCCTGATGTTGCCGATGGTCTTCTCCTGGAAGCGCACTGGAATATGGAAGTCGAACACCTCTTCTCCGTGCCACCGGCGTTCGTAGATTTCCGTATTTCCGACCTGCTTGATCTTGCGGGCTCCCCGATTATCCGGCGCACTGCTGCCTACCTCACCTGCATCGGTGCTGCCGCGCAGAATGCCCTTGTGGTCGATCACCTCCAGATAACTGATGCGCTGACGGGCGCTGACCTCGTTGACGAAAACCTCGATAGCGATCCAGTCCTGAATCAACAGCGACTCGGCGCTTTCGATGGCGATGAACTCCGCCAGTGAACTGCCGGAGTCGAGCGCCAGCCCGGTCATCGCGTCAACCTGCCTGTGGTAGACGAGGTAGGAACCGAGCAGCATCGCCGCGCCGACCACGACCGACATTACCGCCGTCCATTTGATGCGCAGCGGCAATATTTTGGTTTCGCGCTTGCGCAACTCCTGCTCATCCAGCTCGAGCAGCAGGCTGCGCAGCGCATCGGCGACCTCTTTACCGCTCTGGTAACGCTGGCCTGGCTGCTTACGCAGAAGCTTCTCCACGATGCGCTGCAGACTCTCGGGCGTCGACGGCGCGCTGTTGCCGATGGCCGGAGCTTCCTCCCGGGTGATCTGCAGCAGAAGTTTGCTCAACGAATCGGCACGGAACGGCTGCTCGCCGGTGATCAATTCGTAGAGGATGACGCCGAGCGAGAAGAGGTCCGAACGCCCGTCCACCGCTTTTCCCTCGACCTGTTCCGGGGACATGTATTGCGGGGTCCCCAGCAGTGACCCCGTCAGCGTGCGTCGCACTCTGCCGGGGGTTTCGATGCGCGCCACACCGAAGTCGGTGAGCCGGGCTATCTGGCGGTCCTCCGAGAGCATCACATTGCCCGGCTTGACATCTCGATGCACCACATTCTGGCCATGCGAGTAGGCCAGCGCATCAGCCAGCTGAACCGCATAGACCAGCTTCATCCGCAGGCTGATGGAGTGCCCTTCCGACATCGCTTCGGCGAGCGTCACGCCCGGCAGATACTCCATCGCGATATAGGGTCCCTGTGGCGCCTCACCGACGTCGAAGATGGTCACGATATTCGAGTGTGTCAGTTTTCCCGCTGCCCTCGCCTCCTGCAGAAAGCGGAAGCGGTACTCCGCGTCCGTGGCGCACTCGCCACGCAGCAGCTTGATCGCCAGCACCCGGTTGATCTCGGGATCGTATGCCTTGTAGACCACCGACATGGCACCGCCGCCCAACTCGCCGGTGAGCTCGAATCTGCCCACTCTCTGCGGAATTACGTCGTCTGTGTCAGTCGTCATCTCACCCTCTTCCTCCATTGCTCGGCAGCCGGGTCGCGCCTTCCCAGCCGGCGCATCCGTCACCGCTGGTGGCGATTCGCGCAAGTCTGCGCAGCTGCCGACACTCAAGAACTCTATCGACTACAGAAGCTACATCTTCAGACCAAGCCGCGGCGAAGCGCGCATCTGAACGAATTTCCCCGCAGTGGGCATACCACAAAAAAGGCCCGGCTGCTGCCAGCCGGGCCTTGATATCGCACGGATTGTCGGTGTAGATCAGCCTGCCAGTTCGCGCGCCTGATCGGGCCAGGTGGTGGTGTCGTAACGGCTGTAGCCACTGCCCTCGCTCAACAGCAGATCCTTGATCGCCTGCGCCTCCATCGACGCCAGCTTGGCGAAGCTGTCGATCCCCTTCTCTTGCAGCAGTGCGGAGAGTTTGGGACCGATACCCGAGATTCGGGTCAGATCATCTCGCGACTCGACAGCAGCAGCGTCCGGCTTCTTCGCCTTGACCGGCGCAACCGGTGTCTCGGCGATCTTCGGCGCGCACTCGTTGTTGCCGATACGGATCTTCACGTAGGAGCCGGGTGCATCCTCCAGCGCCTTGAACGGGCCCTTGCCCGGCTGACGCGCCTCGACCTGTTCGCCGCTCATCGGCGCAACCCAGTTCTGCCACTCGGGCCACCAGGAGCCAGCCTGCTTGTCGGCGCCTGCGGCCCACTCGTCTGGATCGTCGAACAGTTCGTCGGTGACACGGTAGTCATACTTCTGCGCTTCCGGCGGGTTGATGACGCCGGCGATATGTCCCGAACCACCAAGAATGAACCTGACCGGTCCGGAGAAGAACTGCGCGCCGGAGTAGGTCGACTTCCAGGGGGCGATATGGTCCTCGACGGTTGAGACGAAACAGGCTGGAATATCGACCGTGCCGAGATCGATCGGCACACCGTCGACGGAGAGCGCACCGGGCTCGCACAGCTGATTCTGCAGGTAGAGATTGCGTAGATACCAACTGTGCATCTTTGCCGGCATGCGGGTCGAATCCGAATTCCAGTAGAGCAGATCGAACGGACGCGGATCGTTGCCCAGCAGGTAGTTGTTGATATAGAACGACCAGATCAGGTCATTGGCACGCATCAGGTTGAAGGTGCCCGCCATCGATGAGCCGTCAAGAAAACCCTCCTGTTCCATCTTCTCTTCCAGGTTGGCGAGCTGATGCTCGTCGATGAAGACCCCCAGCTCACCCGGTTCGGAGAAATCGATCATCGTGGTGAAGAAGGTCGCGCTCTGGATGCGCCGGTCGCCTTTTGCCTTCATGTAGGCCAGCGTCGTAGCCAGCAAGGTTCCGCCGATGCAGTAGCCGATGGCATTGATCTCGCTTTCACCGGTGACCTGCTCGACCACGTCGGTGGCGACGAGGATGCCCTCCTTGACGTAATCCTCGAAGCCGGTATCGCGGTAGCTCTCGTCTGGGTTGATCCAGGAGACGACGAATACCGTGTGACCCTGCTCGACCAGCCATTTCAGCAGCGAGTTCTTCGGCTGCAGGTCCATGATGTAGAACTTGTTGATCCAGGGCGGCACCACCAGCAAAGGCTTTTTCAATACCGTATCCGTGGTGGGCGTGTATTGAATGAGCTGGAACATCCGGTTCTGAAATATCACCTTGCCGGGCGTCACCGCCACATTCTTGCCGAGCTCGAAGGCGTTGGTATCGGTCATCTGGATCTGCAGCTGCCCCTGGCCGCGTTCCAGGTCTTCCATCATGTTCTTCAGACCATGGACCAGGTTGCCGCCCTTGGTCTCCACGATCTTCTCCAGCACCGCGGGATTGGTCGCGGCGAAATTGGTCGGAGACATTGCATCCAAATATCGTTCGGTGAAGAAACGCACCTTCTCCGCGGTGTGCTTGTCAAGCCCCTCGGTGTTGGCGACCATGTTGCGCATCCACTGCGAGACCAGCAGATAGGACTGCTTTATGGCGTTGAAAGCCGGCTCCTTGGCCCAGTCGTCGTGACGGAAGCGGCGGTCACCGTTGTGTTCACTGATCACCGGCTCGGATTCGATGCCGAGGAAGCTCATCGCGCTGCGCTGATAGAGATGCATCGCGTTCTGCCACAGTTCGACATTGGCCGCCATCAGCTTCTGCGGATTCTTTATCGCGGCGCTGAACCACTCGTTGTAGAGCTCGCCCAGGTTGAAGGGATCGAGATCCATCTGCTCGTAGGTTTTCGAGAAATCGCTCATCAGATTTTCGACCTGCTTGAAATTGTCCAGCATTCCCTGCGCCAGTTTTTCGATATCCAGGTTGCTCAGATCCTGGGGTGCCGATTCACTCATAGTCAGCAGATCCTCTTGGTGTTGGTTTTGGCCGGGCCTGCAGAGAGGCACCGGCAGAAACGGGTAGTGCCGAATCGGATATTCGGTCTTGCTCTTTTCAATACTACGTTCAACGGGTATAGCCTTCTACGCCATCCAGGTAAAGGTATTTTGACTTTATCGGGACGTAAACGGAGTAACCCCTCCCACCCTGAAACGGGCGGGAGGGGTCCTGGAAGCAGCGGAATCAGCCGATCTTGCTGATCGCTTCCTTGATCTCTTTCATGCTCTCGACGAAGCGCTCGTTGATCATTTTGGAGATTTCGGTCTGATTGTTCTTGACCAGCTCGCCCAGTTCGGTGGAGTTGGCCAGCGCCTTCTCTACCGCGGCCTGAAGCAGATCGGTCTGCTTTTCGGCCAGCTCTTTCGGGTTGCTGGATCCGGCCAGCGATTTGGCTGCCTCGGTGGCATCCGCCATCGCCTGCTGCAGCATCTCGGACTGCGCCTTCAGCAGCTCCTGAGTGCCCGCCAATGCAGCCTGGTTGGCATTCACCAGCGCTTCCATGTTCTTCTTCTGCGAGTCGAGAAAAGCCTTGTTATCGAAGTTGGGCAGCTGGTAGGCGCTGAAGCCACCCTGCATCTGCTTGAAGAAAGCCTGCGGATCGTAGCTCTTGAGAAGACCACTGAAGTCGAAAGGATTGTTCGCCATGTTAATTACCCTGAGTTGGTTGAGATCGACACGAATTGCTGCACTGCACAATCGTTGGCGACATTATCAGCCTATCCACTGACCGGGTCAAGTTTTTTTGTGCGCCGCACAAATTATTGTCAGGAGGTATGCCACTTCGGCCAAAGGATGGCATTGGCAGGATGGTGAAGAAACAGCTAAAACATCATCTTCCAGGTCGCGCTCACGCGGCGTTCGGATGCGTTTCGACGAAATGTTTGAGCGCCAGCTTGAGCACCAGCGTATGGCTGGTATCGCCGCGCCGCTGCGACATCTCGATATCTTCCAGGATGATTCGGCGAATCTTCGGCACGCCAGAATCCGTATGCACCAGATAGCAACCAAGCTCTGCCGCCACGATCTCCGGAATATGCTCATGCTCGGCAATCGCCGCAACCTCCTCCGCCGTCAAGTCGCACAGACCTACGCAGTCCTCATAAGTCAACATGGCCTTCTCCTCCGCGGTCCCTGTATTAAAAGCTTAATGCGCAGCATGTAACGACAGAAGGCTGCAGCCGATCGTCACTGATGTTTTGCTGATGCAGGTCAAGCAATTTCCAGCTACGCACTGAACTGCCATAAACGGGGATTATCCCCCCTGCCCGCGGGATAAAAACAGACCGTTTCCAGCTGGAACAACACGCGCTGGATTTGGCGGGTTTATGATAAAGTCGACAGGGAGGCATGCTACGCCGGAGATGGCGATAATTGTTCCGCTATCTGCAAGGGAGAGGCGCGAATGAATCTTCAGTCTGAACAACCCCAGGATAGAGAGATAGGCGAGGAGTTGGTCGCCGAATATCTGCGCGGGCACCCCGATTTTTTCGCCAATTATCCGGATCTGTTGCGGACGCTGGAACTCACCCATGAAAGCGGCGGCGCAGTATCACTGATCGAGCGTCAGGTTCAGGCGCTACGTGAGGAGACCGCCGGTTACAAGCGTCAGCTTGACAGGCTGCTCCAGGTGGCGCGGGAAAACGAGGCGCTGAATACCCGGCTGCACCGTCTGATGCTGACGCTGACGGCGGCGGCCACTTTCGACGAAGTGGTGAATGCGCTCGAGGACCAGTTCCACGACGACTTTCAGGCCGAAGCGATGGAGCTGAAACTTTTTTCCGCGGCAGAGGCCGACCGCGAGAACAATCCCGACCTGGACGGATTCGGAAAATTTCTCGACAACGCCATTCCCCAGTGCGGCCACCTCTCACAGCGCAAACTGGAGTATCTGTTCGGCCCCCAGGCGGAACAGATCAAGTCCACCGCGCTGATCCCGCTCAGAGGGCAGGGACTGCTGGGACTGCTGGCTTTTGGCAGCTACAGCAAGCACAGGTTCAACCCGGAGATGGGCACCGAGTACCTTACCCGCCTGGGGGAGATCGTCAGTAAAACGCTGGAGGTCGTCTCTGAACCCGGTCTCTGACCATTCGGACACAGCGGGAGTTGCGCTCGAAGAGTGGTCCTGTCGCTTTCTCGACCACCTGCGCTTCGAACGACGTCTCTCCGCCCACACCATCGACAACTATCGACGCGATCTGAGGCTGATCGGGGAGTGGTGCCGAACACAGGGCATAGATCACTGGCGCCAACTCGACGCCCAGCATATACGCAACTTCGTCGCCCGACGCCATCGCCAGGGACTCTCCGGCAAGAGCCTGCAGCGGGAACTCTCTTCTCTGCGCAGCCTGTTCCGCTACCTGTTGCGCGAATCGGTGGTAACGCACAATCCGGTGCAGGGGGTACGCGCTCCCAAAGCCAAGAAAAAGCTGCCGACCACGATCACTGCCGAATCGCTCGGCGACATGCTCGACAGCGGCGCCGCCGACCCGCTGGAGATCCGCGATCTGGCGATGCTGGAGCTGTTCTACTCGTCGGGCCTGCGACTGACTGAACTGGTGAACTTGAATCTGGCAGAGTTCGAAAGCGGCGACCGGACTCTGGTGGTCACCGGCAAGGGCTCCAAAACCCGTCAACTTCCGGTCGGCAAACAGGCGTTCGCCGCCGTCCAGAACTGGCTGCGGGTGCGTACGGGTCTGGCCCGTCCGGAAGAGCAGGCGCTCTTTGTGAGCCGGCGCGGGCAGCGCATCAGCCCGCGAACGGTGCAGGCGCGGGTCGACCGCTGGGCCAGATGCCGCAGCCTGCCGCAACACCTGCATCCGCACATGCTGCGCCACTCTTTCGCCAGTCACCTGCTTGAGTCGTCGGGTGATCTGCGCGCTGTGCAGGAGCTGCTGGGCCACGCCGATATCAGCACTACGCAGATCTACACCCATCTCGATTTCCAGCATCTGGCACGGGTCTACGACGATGCCCATCCGCGTGCCAGAAAACGCGGAAAATAACCGCCGACCGGCAACGATCCCCGACACCATTTCAAAAGGGTCAGATTCGATCGAAACAACAACTTAATGGAATCTGACCCGTTCGAAACCGGGGTGCGCCGCTTCGGCTCTTGAATTCCCGCTTATTCCCCCAACATGGTTCGTTTAGAATCGCACCCTTCAAGTCCGGGCAAGATGCCATCGGCGCCTTGTCGGCGGTTTTGGCCATTCCCATATCGAGAGGTGAGCAAGGTGGAGCCAATCAGAGGCACGACAATTCTATCCGTGCGACGCAACGGCAAGGTGGCTATCGGCGGTGACGGCCAGGTCTCCATGGGCAACACGGTCATGAAGGGCAACGCGCGCAAGGTCCGCCGTCTCTACAAGGATAAGGTGCTGGCAGGTTTCGCCGGCGCCACCGCCGATGCTTTCACCCTGTTCGAGCGCTTCGAAGCGAAGCTGGAGAAGCACCAAGGCCACCTGACCAGAGCCGCGGTCGAACTGGCCAAGGAGTGGCGCACCGATCGCGCGCTGCGTCGCCTTGAGGCGCTGCTGGTGGTCGCAGATCGCCAGGCATCGCTGATCATCACCGGCACTGGTGATGTCATCGAACCCGAAGAGAGCCTGATGGCCATTGGTTCCGGCGGGCCCTACGCCCAAGCGGCGGCCCGCGCGCTGCTCCAGAATACCGAGCTGGAGGCGCGCGACATAGTTGCCAAGGGATTGGAGATCGCCGCCGACATCTGCGTCTACACCAATCGCAATCTGACAATCGAGGAGCTGGACGCTGACTAGCCGCGTCGACCGTTATGGCTGAATTGACCCCCCAACAGATCGTCCAGGAGCTGGACAAACATATCATCGGGCAGGACAGCGCCAAGCGCTCTGTCGCTATCGCACTGCGCAACCGCTGGCGACGCGCACAGCTCTCCGAGGAACTGCGCAACGAGATCACGCCGAAGAACATTCTGATGATCGGCCCCACCGGCGTCGGCAAGACCGAGATCGCCCGGCG
>JAGRGU010000041.1:499-6283 GCA_020445335.1 Gammaproteobacteria bacterium | reverse complement strand
GCAGCAACACTCCGGGACAGTGATTTCCTGGCGGGCAGATGCTGGCGCTTGCAAAAACCTTCATTGTCCGCCCGGTCGGTCATCTGTTGTGCCTCAACGCCGACCACAGCAGCTATACTTTGCTGGTAGGACGATCTGCCCTGCGAGCTGGATTTCCCAACGCCGTGGACTTCGTGCGGTGGGGCGAACAGTGCGGAAAGGGAACGGGTTTTGTCGAGCTCCGAATCAAGCGAACGGCGGATAGCCACCCTGGCCGGCGAGGCACTGACCAAGGTCTACCGCACCGGCGTAGTGGAAGTGCATGCGCTACGCGGCGTCGACCTGCAACTGTATGAGAGGGAACTGGTGGTTCTGCTCGGCCCCTCGGGCAGCGGCAAGTCGACGCTGCTCAACATTCTTGGGGGTCTCGATATTCCCACCAGCGGCCGGGTGTGGTTTCGCCAGACCGAGATCACCGACGCGGACGAGTCTGCCCTCACCCGTTACCGGCGTTACCACGTCGGCTTCGTTTTCCAGTTTTACAATCTGATACCCAGCCTTACCGCGCGCGAGAACGTCTCACTGGTCACCGAGATTGCGCGAGAGCCCATGGATCCGGCGGAAGCGCTCTCCCTGGTCGGTCTGGGGGAGCGGCTCGACCATTTCCCAGCGCAGCTATCCGGTGGTGAGCAGCAGCGGGTGGCCATTGCCCGTGCCATCGCCAAGCGGCCCGACGTGCTTCTATGCGACGAGCCGACCGGAGCGCTCGACAGTCGCACCGGCATTTTGGTGCTGGAAGCGATCGAGCGGGTAAATCGGGAACTCGGTACCACTACGGCCGTGATCACCCACAACACTGTGATCGGCAGTATGGCCGACAGAGTGCTCTACTTCGGCGATGGCAGGGTGATAGACAGCGAGTACAACCAGACGCGTCGGTCGGCTGGAGAACTGAGTTGGTGATGATGAGCGCGCTGAACAGAAAACTGGTGCGCAATCTCTGGAAGTTGAGGGGACAGATATTCGCCATCGCGATGGTGATCGCCTCCGGGGTCGCGGTGATGGTGATGTCACTCTCAGCCCTGGATGCCCTTACAGAGACCACCGAAGTCTACTACGACCGACAGCGTTTCGGCGAAGTGTTCGCCAGCCTCAAACGCGCACCTCAGCGGTTGATCGGGCAGATCAGCGCCATTCCAGGCGTGCGTTCGGTGGATGATCGCATCAAGTATCTGGCCACCCTCTCCATAGCGGGATTTGAAGAGCCCGTAATCGGCCAGCTGGTCTCCATTCCGGAGAAAGGGCTCTTCAGACTCAACCGACTGGTATTGAGAGCCGGCCGCCTGGTCGCTCCTGGTCATCCAAATGAAGCGGTACTGAGCGAGCCCTTTGCCAACGCCCACAATTTACAGCCCGGCGATACCTTGAAAGCATTGATGAACGGTAATCTGCGTATCCTCACCGTGGTCGGCATTGCGCTTTCGCCGGAGTATGTCTACACCATCGGTCCCGGCGCTTTGATGCCGGACGACAAGCGTTTTGGCGTATTGTGGTTGGGGAGGGGGGCGCTGGAGGCCGCCTACGATCTGGACGGCGCATTCAACGACCTAAGCCTCGGCCTGCTGCATGGCACCAATCCTCAGGACGTGATAGATCGCCTGGACCTCCTGTTGGGGCAGTATGGCGGACGCGGAGCCTTCCCCCGCGCGGATCAGCTTTCAAACTGGTTCCTGATGAATGAGATCCGCATGCTCAAGACCATGTCGACAGTTCTGCCGAGTATCTTTCTGGCGGTGGCCGCTTTCCTCAGCAACATGGTACTGAGTCGCCTGATCGCCACCGACCGCAGCGAGATCGGTCTGATGAAGGCCTTTGGCTACAGCAACCGCCAGGTTGGCTGGCACTATGCCAAGCTGGTCATGGCGATGGCAGCCGTCGGCATTCTGATCGGCTGGTTGTTGGGGGCTTGGTTGGGTCGGGTCAATACCGAACTGTATGCTGAGTTCTACCGTTTCCCGCTTCTGATCTTCCGTCCAGACCCCGGCATCTTCGCTGCCGCGGCCATCGTCAGTCTCATCGCCGCTCTGGCCGGCACTCTGGGTGCGGTTCGCAAAGCCGCTCAGTTGCCGCCGGCCGAGGCGATGCTGCCGCCGGCACCACCGCTCTACCGAAAAACCCGTATTTCCGGCAGTCGTTTCATTCTCTGGCTCGATCAGCCCACTCGCATTATCCTGCGGCAGATAGTGCGCGCACCGTTTAAAGCACTGTTCACGAGCATCGGCATTGCTTTCTCGGTGGCCGTACTGATCATGGCATTGCAGTGGCTGGATGCCATCGACAGGATTGTCGACGTCTATTTCTACGATACTCAGCGCCAGGACATGATGATCGGACTCGTGGAGTCCCGATCCGATACCGCTTTGCAGGAGTTTCGCCGTATGCCCGGGGTACTGGCGGCCGAGCCCATGCGCATCACCGGCGTGGAGTTCCATGCTGGTACCCGCTACCACCGGGGCTCTGTGGAGGGAATTCCGTCCGATCCGCGACTGCAGCGGGTCTATGACGCCGGCGGCCGGGTGGTGCCTGTGCCGCCGGATGGCCTGCTGCTCTCGACCGCCCTGGCGGAAAAACTGCACGTCGGGATCGGCGACACAGTCCGGGTCGAGGTACTGGAAGGGAGCCGCCCGAAAAGTTCCATCCCGGTGGTCGATCTCTACGAAACCTACATCGGCATGTCCGCCTACATGCATATCGACGCCTTCAACCGACTGATGGGGGAGCGCGGCAGTCTTGAATACGTTACCCTGCTGGTGGATGAAAACCAGCTCGTCCCGCTCTACAGGAAGCTCAAATCCCTGCCCAAAGTCGCCTCGGTAACCTTGAAGGACGCAGCGCTCCGGGAGTTCGACAAGACCATGGCGGAGACCATACTGATCTACGTCTCCTTTTTCGCCGCCTTTGCTTGTGCGCTTGGTTTTGGGGTGGTCTACAACAGCACCCGTATCGCCCTGTCGGAACGTGGTCGGGAACTCGCCACGCTGCGCGTGCTCGGCTTCCATCGTGGCGAGATCTCTTACATCCTGCTTGGAGAGTCGGGATTGCTGATCCTGGTCGGCCTGCCGCTGGGTATTCTGGTGGGTGCCGGCCTGGGCTGGTTCATGGCCAGCGCAATGGATTCAGAACTCTACCGCATCCCCCTGGTAATCAAGGCGTCGACCAATGCCATCGCCGTGCTGTTTACGCTGGCCGCCACCCTTCTTTCGGCAGCCGCGGTACGCCGACGGCTCGACCACCTCGATCTCATCGCCGTACTGAAAACACGCGAGTGATGGACATGAGCGCGCACGCCAAACGTATCCTGCTCTGGAGCCTGCTGGGCTTGGCTCTGGCTGCCAGCCTGATCTGGGCTTTCATCCCCAAGCCGATAGCCGTCGACATGATGACCATGCAACTTGGCGAGATGACGGTCACTGTGGACGAGGAGGGCGAGACCAGGGTACGCAACGTGTTTGTGCTTTCCGCTCCGATCAACGGCCGCGCCCTGCGCATTGATGCCGAAGTGGGTGACGAAGTCCTCGCGGAGCAGACCAGGATCGCCGAGATCGAGCCCATCGATCCCACGCTGCTGGATCCCCGTAGCGAAGCTCAGGCGCGTGCCGACATTCGCGCCGCGGAAGCCAACCTGATCCTGGCGGAAGCGTCTGTCAAGGAAGCCCGGGTGGAGCTCAACTTCGCGCTCAGCGAACTCAGGCGCGCGCGCAGCTTGCGCGCCGATGCCGTGATGTCGGAACGTGAACTCGAGGCGGCGGAACGTACCTACCAGACCCGTCAGGCCGCCCTGGAGACTGCAAACGCCAACCGTCAAGCACGCCAGGCCGAGCTGGAGCGGGCGCGCGCTCTGCTGATCTCGCCTGCCGAATCGCGGCTACTGAGCAAGGAGTGCCCCTGCGTGCCGATCCGCTCACCGGTGGATGGCCGTATTCTGCGGATCCTGCACAAAAGCGAGGGTGTGGTCTCCGCTGGTGAAGCGCTGGTGGAGATCGGCGATCCGGCAGATCTGGAGATTGTCGCAGACCTGCTCTCCTCGGATGCGGTCAACGTGGAACCCGGCCAGCGCGTCATTGTCGACAATTGGGGCGGCGACAGCGAACTTGAGGGCAGGGTGCGCCGGGTTGAACCCTTCGGCTTCACTAAGGTCTCCGCGCTTGGTATCGAGGAGCAACGGGTCAACGTCATTATCGATTTCGTCACTCCTCGCGAGCAGTGGTCACGCATCGCGCATGGTTTTCAGGTCGATGCGCGCATCGTGCTGTGGGAGGGCAAAAATGTGCTCAAACTGCCGCTTACCGCACTCTTTCGTGACCATAACGACTGGGCTGTGTTCGTCGATGAAAATGGAGTTGCAAAAAAGCGCAATGTCAAACTCGGTCGCCGCACCGGCCTGGAAACGGAGGTGCTCGCAGGCGTATCGCAGGGGGAGAGAGTCGTCGTGCACCCCAGCGACAAGATCTCCGACGGGGTTGTCATAGAGGCGCGCCGGCTGGAGTGAGTGCCCGGACAGATTCCGCAATGATCGCGCACCGTGGTGCTGGCGCACGACCGAGTCCTGTTCCGCGGTTATACCCGTGTCGCCTGACAGATGGGCGGGCAGAGCTTTGGAATAGATCAGCACGTAACCGCTTGGCGGACCTGCGTAGACGGTTGGGTTGGCGGCCTTGAGCAGTTCACCGGGCTTGCCTCCGACAGACGCAGCGTCGATGCCGTTGGAGTGCGTCGCCGGAACAGCGGTTATGGTCACGCCGCCGATCTTACGCGAGGCGCCGAACCGGACCAGTTGCGAATCGGCGGGGTTAGCGCCCGAAGCTTAGAGTTTGCCGGTGAAGAACCCAACCATTTCACTGCCCGTTACCATCATTGCCTGTGTGCCCTGGGCGATGTTGACCGGGATCGAAGCGGGCCTGGACGATCCGGGAAACTCCGGTCTTCCGCATTCACCGGCGTTGACACGGCAATATGGCATTAATAGTGACCCCAAGACTCGACGGTAATCATTCACTGCTTGTAATTACGAAACGACAGGCTTTTTTTCCTGTCGCGTACTCGTCCGATGGAAATACCGAGAAAAGCCGGAGGTCCCTTTCGAGAAGACCTGGAACTACTGAGATCCATGTTGGGCTCTTCTTTTGAGAACTGAGCCGCTGACAATACGGTCCAACCGACCGCCTCTGGCGGTGGCTGAGCTCCCTCGTTGGTGGTTTGTAGAAGGTCGGTTTCGGCAACCATCGATGGTTTAATCGGTCGACGTCACTCGGGTGTCTCATATCCAGCAGTCGCTGACTGCGTGACCATTCCTGCATCCAACTGGAGCGTGCTGCCCGCCTTTGCGCGCCAACATGGTGCATGCAACTCTCGCCAGTTTTTTTCCTATAAATTAAATCGATAAATTTCAGTGCATTATGTGGTTGGCATGCGGTGTGCAATAACTTGCTCAGCTGCCGCTTCAGCGGGTCTTCTGGACTCGTGACCGCCGTCGACACGCTCCGCAACCGGGCAGGTGGATACAGCAACAGCGGGCAGTTTTCCAGTCAACCGCAAGGGGAGAAGATTACATGCGTTTCGCTACCAAAATTCGCCGTCTGTCGCTGGCGGTATCCGCCATCAGCGCGTTGGGCCTGGCCGGTGTGGCCGAGGCCGCCGACACCATCAAGGTCGGCGTGCTGCACTCGCTTTCGGGCACCATGGCCATCTCCGAGACCACGCTGAAAGATACCATGCTGATGCTGATCGACGAGCAGAACAAGAAGG
>JAGRGU010000041.1:0-488 GCA_020445335.1 Gammaproteobacteria bacterium | reverse complement strand
TCGAAGCCGTGGTGGTCGATCCGGCCTCGAACTGGCCGCTGTTCGCCGAGAAGGCGCGCGAACTGATCGAGAAAGAGAAGGTCGACGCGGTCTTCGGCTGCTGGACCTCGGTATCGCGCAAGTCGGTGCTGCCGGTGTTCGAAGAGCTCAACAGCCTGCTCTTCTATCCGGTGCAGTACGAGGGCGAGGAGTCGTCGAAGAATGTCTTCTACACCGGCGCCGCGCCCAACCAGCAGGCAATCCCGGCCGTCGACTACCTGATGGAGCAGGGGGTCAAGCGCTGGGTGCTGGCGGGCACCGACTACGTCTATCCGCGCACCACCAACAAGATTCTCGAGGCCTATCTGAAGTCGAAGGGCGTTGCCGAGAGCGACATCATGATCAACTACACGCCGTTCGGTCACTCCGACTGGCAGTCGATTGTCGCCGACATCAAGAAGTTCGGCTCGGCCGGTAAGAAGAGCGCCGTGGTCTCGACCATCAACGGC
>JAGRGU010000152.1 GCA_020445335.1 Gammaproteobacteria bacterium | reverse complement strand
ATGTTGGCCAGGAATTCGCTCTTGGAACGGTTCGCCCGTTCCGCTGCGGCGCGTGCGTCGATGAGCGCCTGTTCCGCGCGCTTTTCCAGCGTGATGTCACGGATCACCGCGCTGTACTGGATCGAACCCTCACTCTCGAACTTGCCGATATTCAGTGAGATGTCGATCAGATGACCATCGCGATGCTGTGCCTGCAACCAGCGGTTCTTACCGATGACCCGGTCGTGCGCACCACCGTCATGGACCATTCGCCGCATATAACCCGGGTGCCGACTGCGTACCGAAGGAGGGAGCAGGATATCCAGGGAATGCCCGACCAGTTCGGACTCCTGGTAGCCGAGGATTCGGGTGATTGAAGAGTTCGACGAGAGGATCTTTCCTCTGTCGCTTACGATCAGGAGCCCGTCTCCCATGGTCTCCAGGATGACCCGTTGTCTCTCCTCGCTTCCCTTGATCGTGCCGAGCGATTCCTCCAGTTCCCCGCGCATGGTGCCGAATGCCCGGGTGAGTTGCCCGATCTCGTCGTTGCCGGGCTTGGGAAGTTCGGCATTGAAGTGGCCTTTCGCCAATTTGTCGGCGGCCGCTTTCAAATGGACCAACGGCAGGTAGAGCAGATGATGAATGCCGACGAGGTTGGCCAAGAACAGTGCCGCCATGATCCCGACGACCATCATGACGAGCTGGTCCCGGGAATCCTGGGCATGTCTCCTGCCGTTCGACCAGTCGACCAGCACAGATATCCGGCCCAACTCGGTGCCCGAGAGATCGAGCTTATAAACGATCGGTATCAGGTCGTCGGCCGGGGGAAGCACGGACTCCTCCGGAAACAGCGGGTAGACTCTCTTGCCTGTGTCGTCGAAAAGCGTCAGGCGGAACCATTCACCCCGATGCTCTTCGACCTGGTGATCCAGCGTTGCATACAGTGCTGCCAGGTCGTGCTCCAGGATCGAACGCTGCAGGTCCGATTCTCCGGCCTTGATCAGATGGTGGGACGAGTGCGCGAACACCTCCTTGGCGTGCTCGATCTGCAGTGGCGCCCAGTAAAACTGCAGGAACACCAGGAACGCAGCCATGCCGAGCAGTGGCGGCAGCAGCAGCTTGGGTTTGATGTTCACCGGTTACTCTGTGGTAACGGCAAATCGCTCGAGACCCATCTCCTTCAGCGGTTGGTAATCATCGACGGATGCGGGGCCGACCTCCTTCATGGGGATCTTCGCAAGCAGCTTTTTGCCCTCTTCCGTCTTGCCGAGATCAACGAAGGCCTGCTGAACCGCGTCCCTCACTTCCTGCGGCACACTCGGCAGCGCGGCTATTGGATGAGGGTTGACCTTGGTCGTGGTGTAGATGACTCGCAATGCATCGCGGTATGCCGGTTTCTGGCGGTTCAGGGTTTTCTGTACCCCCCCTCCTGCGTCCACCTCGCCCAGGAGGACGTTGAGGTAAACCGAGTCGTGGGTCTTGACATACACCGGGGTGGTCTTGACGCCGAATTTGTCGTGCAGTTCCTGACGCATCTGCAACGATGCCCCAAGCGCATTTGGAGAGGGAAATGCGACCGACTTTCCGTTCAACTGACTTGGACTGGAGATGTCGCTCTCCTTCCTGACCACCAGTACCCCGTACAACATGCGTCCACGGTCCCGTACAATCGGAATGTAGCCCGCCAGCTTGTTCGCCATTACCAGGTGATATGGATTCATATAGGCGAAGTCAAACGAGCCGCGAATGAACTCCCGTTCGAATTCCGGAATGCTCGGAGAACCACGGAGCTTGAATTTGTAACCCGTCTTCAGCTCGACCTGATCCAGAATCGGCCGCCAGACCGCGTGCAGCTTACTGGCCTCGAATTGCGGAACCACACCGATCACATAGGTCCCATCACCCTCGTTACCGGCGATGGCAGTACCTGCCGCCGCCAGAATCGTCCATATGATCGCTTTCCATTTGTGCATGACCATACTCCTGGGAGTCATTTGCGCCTTCAGTAAACAGGGATTCCTTCCATTAGCCGGGAGGAACCGAAATCCCAGCCGTTGTAATTGAACTCGTTACGTTTCTATAACGGCGCTGGTGGAGAAATCTCCAGCTGTCGCTTCATGCGGATAGCCATGGGGAAATGCAAAGCCTCAGGCCTCTCCAGCACTCCTGCGCGAAGAAAACACAGCGGGGTTTTCGGCATAGATCGGCAGAGGCTCTGGGACGTGTACGCCATAACCCTGCGCATAGTCGACGCCCAACTGGCGCAGGTGTTCCAGGATACTTTCCGACTCGGCGAATTCGCCGATGGTCTTCAGCCCCATCAGGTGCCCGAGGTGGTTGATCGTTTCCGTCATGGCCCGGTCCATCGAATCACGATCGATCGACCTGACGAAGCTGCCGTCGATCTTCAGGTAGTCGATCGGAAGCTGTTTCAGATAACCGAATGAACTCGTGCCCGTGCCGAAGTCGTCCAGCGCCAGCAGGAACCCGCGTTCCCTGATCGCCTTCATGAATTCGCTGGCATGGCGAAGGTTGTTGATTGCCGCGGTCTCCGTGATCTCGAAGCAGAGGGCGTTCTCCGGTACGTCGTATCGGTCGATCTGTTGCAGGATGAACTCCAGCAGCCCCTCAGAGTTCATCGAGGTGCCGGAGAGATTGATCGCGCAGGTCAGCGGAGATCCCAACACCCGGCACAGCTCCCTGTACCCGGCACAAACGTTCGTGATCACCCAACGATCGATGGCTGGCATGATGTTGTACCGCTCCGCCGCCGGAACGAAGCTTCCCGGCATGATCGTCTTGCCTTCCTCGTCGACCATGCGTAACAGGATCTCGATGTGCTTGGCGGTATCGTCACCGCATAGCGATCGGAAGTCCTGGTAGTACAGCAGGAAGCGATTCTGCTCGAGCGCGGCGGTGAGTCTTGTGGCCCAGCCCACCTCCTGCCTGCGCTTGGCGATCTCTGTATCGGTGGCGTGGTAGACGGCGACACGGTTTCGTCCCTGCTCCTTCGCCGCGTAGCAGGCGGTGTCGGCGGCGGTGAAGAGTTCCGCGCGACTGCCCGAGTCCCGGGATATCTCCACGAGACCGATGCTCACCCCGACCGCGAAGATCTTGCCTTCCCAGTTGAAGCGCAGATCGCGTATCGCGCTGAGCAGATCGGCCGCGATCAGCTTTGCACGATCCATCGTGCAGCCGTCGAGCAGCAGCCCGAACTCGTCGCCACCGAGACGCGCCAGGGTGTCCGAGGCCCGGATACGGGTTAACAGCATGGCCGACACCTGCTTCAGGAACGCGTCGCCCGCTGCATGGCCGGAGGTATCGTTTATGACCTTGAACTGATCGAGATCGAGGTAACAGAGCGCGTGGTGCTTGTCCGAGTTGTGGGCACTCGCGAGGGCCTCGTCCATCAGGTTATCGAACTCGCTGCGATTGACCAGACCGGTCAACGCGTCATGCGTCGCCGCCCAGGAGATACGTTTGGCCATGCTGCGTTCGGTCGTCACGTCATGAAATACCATGACACCCCCGATAACATCGCCGCCGCTGTTATGTATCGGCGCGGCGCTGTCGTCGATCGCCAACGCGGTTCCGTCACGTCGCTGCAAGGCCACATGGGTATTGAACGAGTGTATCTCGTTCTTTTGCAGAGCCTCGGCCATCGGCGATGTCACTGACTCCAATGTCTCCTCGTCGATCAGCGGCATGATCTCCGACAATGGCCTGCCAACCGCCTCGTGCCGCGTCCAGCCGGTGAGGGATTCGGCCACCGGATTGAGGTACTCGACGATCTGGTTGCGGTCGGTCGTGATAACGGCATCGCCGATCGAATGCAGCGTGACCAACGCGCGCTCCTTCTCTTCGAAAACCTGCTCGAGTAGCCGCGGCAAGCGTCGCAGAAAAGAGAACACCGCGACACCGAGTACCAGGCCAACAGCAGCGGCGACCGCCGTCCTGAGCAGCAAAGGGCTGATCGATCTGTGTATCTCGATGCGACCGACGACGCTGCCGGCGTCGAACAGCGTCGAGGTGAACAGCAGCGAAGGCGATGGGACCGCCTCGCCAATGGCGGCCAATTCCGCGTCCGCTTCGTCGTATGCCGTTACCTGCTCGTCTTCGCGCAGCAGCGGATAGCGTGCCAGCAGCTCGCGCAAGCGGTGTTCGCTGTAACGCCAGACCTCGGGCTGCGTGGCGATCAGCTGGTTCATGGTTTCGGCCTTGATGTCGACCTTGGTCTGAACTGCGGCAGACAGCGCCTGATAGCCAAGCGCGAAGTAGGTCGCCGGCAATGACAGGGTGACGACCCATGCCACCAGCAGCGCGAGCAGCGCCGTCAGTCGCGGCAGCGAAGTTGCAGACTCTTGTCTCACCGCGGCGCCATAACAGGTCTGTCAATCCACCAGTTGGCCGTTCGCGGCGAGGATTGCGCGCGCGCTCGCCGATTCCAGGAAGGCGACGAAATCCCGTGCCTCCGCTGGCGTCTTCCTGGTCGTTACGATCACATAGTGTTTCTGGAGGGGGTAGCTCCCGTCTGCGAGCGTCGTAGCGCCTGGCTCGACACCGTTCCAGCGAAGCGCCTTTATCGCACGCTGCTCCGAGATGATCTGCGCCAGGGTGCTGACGCCGAGCGAACCGGGGATCTTCTCGATGCTGTCCGCCGCATCCTGATCGGTAACGGCGAATGCCATACCCTTGCGTTGCTCCGCTGCGATCTTGGCGTCGCGCACCGCCGACGAAATGTTCTTGATCATTCTGCTGTCCGAGTCGTCGACAGGTCTCAGGATCAGCCTCACCCTGGTGCCATCCGGCCACTCCGGCGTCTTACCCGCAAGCATGTCGACGAGTTCCTGTTCGCTGATCCCGGTTGCCTGGTTGCGGGACTGGGTCGCAAATACGACCGGCGTGCGCGACAGCGGAACCGAGTTCGCGCCAGCCTTGCTTTCCTTATCCTTCAGCGGTCTTGCGCTGACCGCAACCTGGATCGCCCCAGACAGCAACGCCTTGATGCCGCCACCGCTGCCGAGACTCGGCAGAACCTTGATTCTGGTGCCGGGGTGCTCGGCCGTATAGGCGTCGGCGAGCAGCTGCATCGTCGCCAGTGCGGAACCGGTACCGCCGATCTTGAACTGCGCCGACTGGGCGGGCACGCATACCACCGACATCAATAGCATCGAGGAGAGCAACAGCGCGTGGCGCGCCAGCCGCCAGAGACCGGCCCCCCCGATATCCCACCGCATCGGCCATCTCTCTCGAATCATCGTCTCCGTGTCTCCCGTTAATGATTTGCGAGACCCCGGCCTTGCTCGTCACGGCGGCCGTCTGGGATCAGCGTTCCTCCATATGCTGTGATCGGCTCGGAGGCAGGGATCTTGAGAAGTTAGACGTTGGATTTGGAGTTCGAGTGGTGCATGACACTGCCGGTGCCACTCGGGAGAAGGTCGAAGCGTCGAGAAACAGCGGGAGTTGGAACCGGGTCACCAATAGTGGCTGCGCCGAACACGCGGTTGTTGGTGATTACGTCGCATCGATTTCATCATGTCAAATCGAGGCAAATCGGGGCGAACGGTCAGTTGATTGGAAGCAGACAATGTCACGATGCTCACGGCAGCAGTAAGGGTAAGTCGCCTTTCGTACGGCGGGAGAGGCGATGGTGGAATAAGGTGAATGAGGCTCCTATACTGCAACTACACCAAGGTGCGGAAACGCTGCCCGGTGCGGCAGCCCATGGCCAGGCCGTTTCGTGTTCGCGCCGCAGCGGCGCTGTAATTTCGATCGGTACCAGAGGCGGGGATGATCCAGAGTTTTCCAAGGGAGATTACAATGAAAAGAAGAGCGTGGTTGGCCTTAGGTTGTATGGCGGCGGCATTCGGACTGCTGGGAGGAGCCGGGTATTCTTCCTCGGCCTTTGCAGACGAGTGCATGAACAGGGGTACCTTGGATGTATTGTACTGCGACGAGGACAAAGATCTCGTCGCCGATGCCCCCAAAGATCCGTCGCAATGGCGTGATCCGTCCACCCTGGTATTTACCTACACTCCGGTGGAGGACCCTGCCGTCTACCGGGACGCATTCAAACCCTTTCAGGATTATCTGTCCGAGATTACCGGTAAGCGGGTGATCTACTACACGGTACAGTCGAACGCCGCCGAGATCGAGGCCATGCGCTCCGGACGCCTGCACGTGGCAGGGTTTTCCACCGGTCCCACCGGCTTCGCGGTCAATCTGGCCGGCGCGGTGCCTCTGGCGGTGAAGGGCACGGCCACGGAGTTCCAGGGCTACAATCTGATTCTGATCGTGCGCAAGGACAGCCCCTACGAGAAGGTGACCGATCTGAAGGGCAAGCGGGTCGCCCACACCTCGCAATCCTCCAACTCCGGCAACCTGGCGCCGCGTACTCTGTTCCCGAAACTGGGGCTGGTGCCCGACGAGGATTACCAGGTTGTCTACTCCGGCAAGCATGACCAGTCGGTGCTCGGTGTCGCCAGCGGAGACTATGATGCAGCGCCGGTGGCATCCGATGTGTTCTACCGTATGGCCCGTCGCGGCACCGTCAAGGAAGAGGATTTTCGCATCCTCTACAAGAGTCCCCCCTTTCCCACATCGTCATTTGCCTATGCGCACGATCTGACTCCGGAGCTGGTGAAGCAGATCCGCCATGCCTTCGAGACCTTCCGCTTTACGCCGGAGATGCAGGAGACCTTCGGCGGCGCAGACCGTTTCTACGCCATCACCTACAAGGATGACTGGGCGGTAATCCGCGAGATCGCGGCGAATGCTGGCGAGGCCTATGACCGTAAGGCGCTGGACAAACTGGCCGCGAAAGAGGCTGCCAAGAAGGCGAAAAGCAAGAAGTGAAACCCTCCGAGGTAGAAGCGTCGGCTTCACGGGGTGCTGCGCCCGCTCTCCGTGAAGCCGGTGGCCCGGGCAGCGATGACGGTCAGTCGGCGGTTGCCGCCAATCCATTGGAGATCCGCCGTCTGTGCAAATCCTATACACGTGGAAAGCCGGTTTTGAAGGAGATCGATCTGGCGATCGAAGGCCGGGGAATAACCGTCATCATCGGCCCCTCGGGCACCGGCAAGAGTACCCTGATACGCTGCATCAACCGACTGGTCGAGCCAACCTCCGGTGAGATACTGTTCGAAGGAAGGGATGTGGTGCAGTTGGGGCGGGCCGATCTGCGCCATGTCCGCCGCAGGATCGGCATGGTGTTTCAGGAGTACAACCTGGTCGAGCGGCTTTCGGTCATCGAGAATCTGCTCTGCGGCCGGCTGGGCTATGTATCTCCCTGGCGAGCATGGCTGAGGCGGTTTCCGCAAGCGGACATAGATCGCGCTTTCGGTTTGCTGGAGGCGGTCGGTCTGGCTGACCTGGCTTACCAGCGGGCCGACAGTCTCTCCGGCGGTCAGCGCCAGCGGGTGGGGATCGCCCGGGCGGTGATGCAGTCGCCGCGGCTGCTGCTTGCCGACGAACCGACCTCCTCGCTGGATCCGAAGACATCGGTGGAGATCATGGAGCTGATGACGGCGCTTGCCGGCGAGCTGCAGATTCCGGTCATCGTCAACATTCACGACGTGGTGCTCGGGCGGCGATTCGCCGACCGGGTGATCGGGATGTCCGATGGTCGTATTGTCTACGACGGCCCCCCGGACGACCTGACGGACGATCACCTCAATACGATATACGGCGGCGACGGGTGGCTTTGACCAGCGCTGCGCAGGGTGGGAAGAGCCGGCGAAATCCATTCCCGGCCAGTTGGCCCGCCAGGCTCGGTTGGGCGCTGGTTCTGATCTATGTGGTCTACGCCAGTTCCACGCTCGATGTGAGCTGGGACCGGTTCATAGCCGGCCTGGGCTATGGGGGGGAGTTCCTCGGTCGCATGGTACCGCCGAATTTTTCCCGCTGGAAGCTGCTGCTGGAAGGGCTGCTGGAGAGCCTCGAGATAGCGGTTATCGCTTCGACCATGGGTATCCTGCTGTCGCTGCCCATCGGCTTTCTGGCCGCCCGTAACATGATGCCGGCCTGGATCAGCTGGATGGCCAGGGCGGTGATCGCCATCTGCCGCTCCTTCCACCCGGTGATCGTCGCCATCCTGTTCGTGAAGGCGGTGGGCTTCGGCGCACTGGCGGGGATCCTGGCGCTGGTCGTCGCCTCCGTGGGGTTCATCGCCAAACTCTTCGCCGAGGCGGTCGAGGAGATATCCCTGAAGCAGGTCGAGGCGGTGAGGGCCAGCGGGGCAACCTTCGCCAACGTGATCATCTATGGTGTGCTGCCCCAGGTGTTGTCCCGATTCATCGGATTTTCCACCTATCAGCTGGATTCAAACCTGAGGAACTCCACCATGGTGGGTATCGTGGGTGCGGGAGGAATCGGCGGTACTCTGTTCGCGGCCTTTCAGCGCTTCGACTACGATTTTGTTTCCGCCATACTGATTTCGATAATCGCGGTTATCATGCTGGGCGAGTACATTAGCGGGCATGCACGGAGGGTGTTCGAGTGACTCCCGAGGAGGCCGTGCATCGTCATTTCCAGCGTTTCACGCCCCGTCAGCGTTTGGCTCGCTGGACGGCGATGCTTGTCACCGTGGCTGCCATTGTGACGTCGCTGCGCCATGTCGAGATCATCCCCGAGTTCCTGTACGACGCCCCGGAGCAACTGCTCGATCTTCTCAACAGGTTGTGGCCTCCGGATCTCGAATACTATCCGCTGGAGGTGCACGACGCACTGCTCGAAACCCTGCATATCGCCACACTGGGCACGGTGCTGGCGCTGTTTCTGGCGCTGCCGGTGGGATTGTTGGCAGCGCGCAACTTTACCCGAAATGCCGCTCTCAACTGGCTGGCCAAACTTATCCTGGTCTCCTCCCGTTCCGTCAACTCGCTGGTATGGGCGCTGCTGTTCGTGGCGGTTTTCGGCCCTGGTGCGATGGCGGGTACCCTGGCGATCGCCTTTCGCTCCATTGGCTTCGTCGGCAAACTCTTCGCCGAAGCGGTGGAGGAGACCCAGGTCGGTCCAATCGAGGCCCTGCATGCCACAGGCGCTCCCGGTTTCAGCGTCCTGGTCAAGGGCTACTGGCCTCAGGTCAAGCCCGCCTTCTGGTCCATTGCGCTGTTCCGCTGGGATATCAATGTACGTGAGTCAGCCGTGCTCGGTCTGGTAGGGGCGGGCGGGATCGGGTTCGCTCTGGACGCCGCCCTCAATCTTTTTTACTGGGACCGGGTGGCGACGGTGCTGCTCAGCATTTTCGCCGTCGTCATCGTGGCGGAACTGGTGGTTACTCAGATCCGCAAGCGCATCATCTGAGGCTATCAGTCCGCTCTCTGAACGGCGGTGGCGGGCTGCATTTCGTTCTCCAACGCCTTCCCGGTGATATCCTCGAAGAGATCCACGGCACGGGTATACAAGTCCTGGATATCCGGGTTCTCGTCGAAGATATATTTGTTCTGGGCAGCGTCGCCGAACACCTCATCAAGAAACTCCAAATCCAGCCCGCTCAAGGTTCCGCCACGGTCGAGCATCTCTTTGATGTCCAGTAGTCGGGGAATCCGCTGATAGGCGAGTCGCTGCAGGATAACTCCCTTCAGCGCCAATCTTCTTATTGTTTCTTCCATATGGATTTCACTATAGCACTCCAATGCACGGTTAGTGTGGAGAGATTTGAAAAAGTTCGGGAGGGCTCGGTGGAGGTGGGGTGCTGTCTGCCGCACCGACCGCATATCCGCCGGAGTGGTGCCGGCTGGCTCGATTGCGAACAGCCATCGGCTCAGACCCTCTTCCGCGAGCGGCTTGAGCCGATGCCTGCTGCAAATGCTCACCTTTGCCAAGAGTAGAGCCTTTCCGTACCGGGCACAAAAGCCACTCCTGTCCCACCCCGAAAACAGGCTCTACTCCAGCATCTTCGCGGATCCGGGACTGCGGTGCGGTTCGCTTCAATCCGACTCACCACGGCAGCAGCAGACGATAGAGCATTAACAAACGTTAATCTTCGGAAAAGGTTGGGTTCATCTTACCCGTTTAGTCTCAATGCAGCGGTCGCGGCATTGCTGTGCGCAGCAATGGATACGCGAACCGTCAGGAGATCCGTGCGCCCGAAGCCGATGCGGATTGAACGATTTCTCGGTTACAAAACGAGAGGCGACCGGCGGCAACCAGGGGGCCGGGGAGATCTGTTTGGAACTGACCGACTGGCGGAGCGCCAAGCGGGTGGCCGCTGCAACGCACCACCCGGGTTCCCGCTTCAGCAGCCATTTACATGAGAACGACCAGCCGACATCGGGCTTGCGTCTCTGCAACGGTTTACCACATCAATTCTGCCATGCACGTGAATCATGTTCGCAAGATTACATTTACCTCTGCCCCGGGCGTATCGGTTTGTCGTCTCGGGAGGGAGTGCCACTACCGCACACTGGTTGCTGATGACGGTGTTGATTCTGTTCGGCCTCGAACCGCCGATTGCCACTTCGATAGGCGCGCTCTGGGGCGCGGTAATCAACTATCTCATGCAGAAAAGATATACCTTTCGTGCATCTGCAGCGGACCGTCGTCTGCTGCCGCGCTACGTCACGATCTGTATCGTGTTGTGGTTCGCCAACCTGGCGATCTTCCTGTTCGCCACCCAACTCCTTCACTTGCCCACAACTCCGGCCCAGTTGGCCACTACGCTGACCACTGCGTTGTTGGGCTACTGGTCGTACGCCTGGATAGTATTCGATGACAGTCACTGACCACCCTCACAAACAGTCCGCCGGGCAGAACCCGACGCTCAGTGTCGTGATCCCGGTATTCAACGAAAGAGAGGTCCTACCGATCTTCTTGCGCCGGATCACCGAAGCAGTGGCACCACTCAAGATCACCTTCGAGCTGCTGTTTGTCGATGACGGCAGCAGCGATGGCAGCGGCCAATGGTTGTTGGATCGTACGGCTGTCAGTCGCACGATGCGGGTGATACGGCTGAGCCGTAACTTCGGTAAAGAGGCGGCATTGTCTGCTGGCATGGACCGGGCCTCCGGAGACGCCGTGGTTGTCCTCGATGCCGATCTCCAGGATCCTCCCGAGCTGATCCCCGAGATGCTGGCGGAGTGGCGCAGGGGCATCGACGTCGTTTTGATGCAGCGGCGTGAGCGTCTGGGAGAAAGTGTCATGAAGCGTTTTTCAGCGTCACTTTACTACCGACTTTTGAATCGCCTCAGCGACTCTCCGATTCCGCCCGATGTCGGCGACTTCAGACTGATGAGCCGAAAAGCGGTGGCGGCACTGCGTGGCCTGCCCGAACGCAATCGCTACATGAAAGGCCTGTTTTCCTGGGTCGGTATGCCCACTGTCGTATTGCATTACGATCGCGACCCACGCGCTGCCGGCCGTACAAAGTGGGGCTATCCCGCCCTGGCCAGGCTTGCCTGGGAGGGAATCACCTCGTTTTCCACCAAGCCGCTGAAACTGGCCACGCTACTCGGTTTGAGCGCCGCCGTCTGTGGCGCAGCCTATGGTGCCTGGATCGTCTTCAAGGCGCTGGTGCTTGGCGATCCGGTAGCGGGCTACCCCTCCCTTATCGCCATCATCACGCTACTCGGCGGGGCACAACTCTGCACCATTGGCATCGTCGGTGAATACGTCGGCAAAATCTATATCGAAGCGAAGCAGCGGCCAATCTACCTGATCTATGACGATAGCAAAGATACCGCGGCAAACAGGTCTCAAGAGGATCTCGATGAACCAGCGCGCGTCGGCATACGCTAATCCCCTTCTGCTGCTTCTGCTTGCCATCATTGGCAGCCGTCTGCTGACAATGGCGATCCTGCCGTTCTCCGGAACTACCGAACCGCGCTACGCGGTGATAGCGAGAATCATGGCGGAAACCGGTGACTGGATAACGCCCTGGTACGATAACGGTACGCCGTTCTGGGGTAAACCGCCGCTGTCGTTCTGGTTGCAGGCGTTGTCGATACGCCTCTTCGGAATAGACGAATTCTCCGCCAGGCTGCCTGCCTGGCTGGTGACACTTGGCATCGTTCTGCTCATCCATGCGCTGGGCAAGCGCCTCTATGGCAGGGAAGCGGCACTCTGGTCAACGTTGGTGTTCTCGAGCATGGCGTTGACCTACGTGGCAGCCGGCGCGGTCATGACCGATGTGTTTCTAACGCTGGGTAGCACGCTCGCGTTCGTCAGCATCGCGATGCTCTCACTGGGAGCCCGGAGTTTCTGGCGCTGGTTGTTCTTTATCGGTTTGGCGGTCGGTTTGCTGGCGAAAGGCCCCCTCGTGTTGGTCCTTACCGGCGGCACGCTGATGATCTGGTTGGCCTGGTCCGCCGGCGCCGGAAGAGTCTTGGGCGCGCTACCATGGGTAAGAGGCACTCTGGTTACCGCGGCAGTTTCACTTCCCTGGTATCTGATGGCGGAGTGGCGCACGCCCGGCTTTCTGGACTATTTCATACTCGGCGAGCACCTGTTGCGGTTTATCGATCCCGGCTGGCAGGGCGACCTGTACGGCAGCGCGCACGATCAGCCTTACGGGACCATCTGGTGGTATTGGTTGCTCGCCAGCTTCCCCTGGGGATTCGCGGTAATCGCGTTGGCTGCACGGCGTACCGTCGCCGCGCACAGAGGCGCGGTTCCGCTCCTGCCTCAATGGTCGGATGGTGAGAAGCTGTTGGTGTCGAGTGCGATACTGCCGGGGCTCTTCTTCACGCTGTCCGGAAACATTCTGTGGACATACCAACTACCGGCCATGCCCGCACTGGCGCTGCTGCTGGGTCTGCCGCTTTCTGAAATGCCGATGCGCAAGGCCGCCTGCAAGCTGCGAAAAATGTCCATTCTGGTCGTTCCGGTTGTCGTGACATTGGGCGGGAGCTGGGCCAGTTTCCATCCCCTCCAGTTGAGAACCGAGAAATATCTGGTCCAGGCCTACCGCTCCGCGCGGGGCACCAGCGGCGCGCCGCTGCACTATATCCGCAAGGCACCGTTTTCGGCGCGTTACTACGGTGCCGACGCGATTCGAATTCTCAACAGCACCGAAGCTCTGACGCAACTGAAAGAAACAGATCGATCCGTTGGCTACTTTGCCGTTCGTCGCCCTGAGCTGGAACTACTCCAGGCGCAGTCGGCGGTGCGTTGCGAGCCAATCGCAAACAGCAAGCGACATGTTCTGCTGGAGTGCCATTACAGGCCGGGAGACAGCAGCAGCGGGTCTGAACGCGAGTTGCTGTTCTGAAATCTGCCTGCCGGTCAGGACGAATGGAGAGTGAATGTCCACAGTCAATCCAGGTCGGTGACCCTGTAGCTCTACATTCGCATCGTGCAATCGACGGACTGGTCAGGCCAGCGCTCAAAAACCTGTTTGATCCACGGGTTCGATGAAGCTGGTTGGGGGATGGGGTGGGTGCATTCCATTACCCTTGCCGTTCGCACGCAGCCATTTCCATTTCACCTCCGGGAATGATCGAGGATCATCGATAATCGGGTCACTCCATGATGGGCCCGTTTGGTTTCAAATGCGGGTTTCAATGAGGTGAGTGGTCAGCGCCTCCTGCATAGTCAACGACCGCCAGTGTGACTGTTGGCTGGCCGTTCTTCGTTCTGTACATCCTTTCGATGAAATAAAAATGCTGCCTGGAACGTTATTACTCTATATCTGAATCCCGCGGGAACCCGCTGAATCGCCGCATAGGCCTATACCCCGCTATACGCCCTAGGGAATCGCTTTCCGTCGAAGTGAGAAGGGGGCCAATGCAGAATAGCAGCGGGCCTGACTGACAATGCACGAAAACTGTGTCCACTGCACCAGTACGTCGAGGTCTGACAGTTACGCCCATTTGCAACCGGTTCTCTTTTTGCGTGGAGTCCGCCGACCGCTCCTGCCATCGTCCCCATGCCTCGCGAAACCGCACCGATAACAGCCTTGCCTGCCGACCCTGCACCAGACCTTAGTCCGATGCCTGAGTTCGATCCATCCTGTTATGTTGCCTCGATGGCCAGCATCGATACCGAAATGGACACCGAAGCCTTTTTGTTTCCACTCGCGAAGACCTGGAGAAATCTAAGCCTGGCGGCTCAGTTCGTGTTTGCCGGTTCCATCGTTCTCGTGGTGGGCATGGCAATCATCGGCTTTTGGGTCACCCAACGAATAGAAGATGGCGTGGTCCGCAATACCGCGGCTTCCACCGCGCTCTATATGGAAAGCTTTGTCGCCCCGCTGGTCCAGGAACTCGGTCAGGCCAATCAACTAACCCCCGAGATCCAGAACCAACTGGACAAGCTGCTGCAGGAGAACGTGCTGGGCCAACGGATCATCTCTTTCAAGATCTGGAAAGAGGAGGGATTGATAGCCTACAGTTCGCGCCACGATATCATCGGCAA
>JAGRGU010000040.1 GCA_020445335.1 Gammaproteobacteria bacterium | reverse complement strand
GGTCGAAGCGCAGATCCAGATAGTGGTCGAGAAACTCGCTGTTCTGCTCGGGATCGAGTGTCTCCAGCAGCGCCGAAGCGGGGTCTCCCTGGAAGGAGGCGCCGATCTTGTCGATCTCGTCGAGCATCACCACCGGATTCTCTGTGCCGGCCTCCTTCATCGCCTGGATGAACTTGCCGGGCATGGCGCCGATATAGGTGCGCCGGTGACCCTTGATCTCCGCCTCGTCGCGCATGCCGCCGAGAGAGAAACGGTAGAACTTACGGTCGAGCGCCTCGGCGATCGACTTGCCGATCGAGGTCTTGCCGACGCCGGGCGGCCCCACCAGCAGTATGATCGAGCCGTTGACCTCGCCCTTCATGATGCCGACGGCGAGAAACTCGAGAATGCGCGCCTTGACATCCTCCAGGCCGTAATGCTCCCGATCCAGCGCCTTGCGCGCCGCGCCCAGATCGAGCCGGTCGCGGGAGTGTATGCCCCAGGGGAGCAGCGTGATCCAGTCGATATAGTTGCGGGTGGTGGCGTACTCGGGGGATCCGGTCTCCAGTATCGCCAATTTGTCCATCTCCTCTTCGACCCTTTTCTGCGCCTCCGCGGGCAGCGTCAGTGCTGCCAGGCGCTCGCGGAACTTGTCCAGCTCCGCGGTGCGGTCGTCCTTCTCGATGCCGAGCTCCTTCTGGATCGTCTTCAGCTGTTCGCGCAGGAAGAACTCGCGTTGCTGCCCCTGCATGCGGTCCTCGACCGACTTGCGGATGTCGTGTTGCGCGCGCGCCAGCTCGAGTTCGTTGTTGAGCAGCGCCAGCACCTTCTCCATGCGCGGCAGAAGGTCGACCGCGGCGAGGATCTCCTGCAGTTGCCCTTTGCTGGCGGTGGTGAGACTGGCCGCGAAATCGCTGAGATGCGAGGGGTCGTCCGGACCCATGCGGTCGAGAAACATCTTCAGCTCTTCACCGTAGAGCGGGTTGAGCGGCAACAGCTCCTTGATGGTGTTGATCACCGCCATCGAGTAGGCCTTGATCTCCCGCTTGTTGGCGTCGACCGGTTCCGTCAGGTACTGCACGCGTGCGGTGAAAGGGGGGACGCCGGTGAGTACCCTGTCGATCCTGATCCGTTGCAGGCACTCGACCAGCACGTGCAGCTGGTTGTCGACCCGCTGTACCTTGTGCACGCGGCCGGCCACGCCGATTTTGTGCATATCCCCTGGGCCGCTCTCCTCGGCGCTGGCCGCACTCGAAAGCACTATTCCCAGCAGGCCGTTGCCTGAACTCTCCACCGCCTGCATGGTCGGCAGCCAGTGCTCGGCATCCATCAGCAGCGGCACCGCCTGGCCGGGAAAGAAGGGCCGGCTGGTGACCGGCAGCAGATGGATGATGCCCGGCATCACCTCGCCGGGGCGGGCGAGGGCGCCGCGTTGGATGAGTTCGATATCCTGTTCTTGGTCGTTGTGATCGTTCATTGTACTGATTAGGTGTCGGCTGAATGACTTAAGAGGGCCCGCCGGCGGCGCACCGCGTCAGCCTAATATCAGGACGCGACCATCGATTTGCAAGTTGGCGGGGGCGCCACGTGTCGCTTGCGTTTCTGCCGCTATCATCCGTTGCAGGGCGCAGAGGCGCGGTATGCAGAGGGGCGTACTAAGGCGACCGACCCGGCGGTGAGCCGGACCGATCGCATGTTTGGTGGCATCGGCTGGCGACAGGCGCCCGACAACAGCGCCCGTGATCAGGCTCGCGAGTGCAGTCCTATGGTGTTCCCTTCGCTGTCGTTGACGATGGCGACGAAGCCGTGCTCGCCAATCGGAAATTTGTCCTGAAGCAGCGTGCCGCCGCTGGCGGCGACGCGGGCCGCCTCCACGGCGCAATCCTGGCAGCTGAAATAGACCATCGTTCCTCCCGCCCCCGAGGGCATCCGCTCCTTTCTGACCAGCGCGCCGGGTGCGCCGTAATCCTCAGCGGACATCGGAAACACCAGCAGCTCCATGTCGTCGTCGCAGCTCTCACCCTCCGCGGAGGGGGGCGGGGGGAGCCGCTCGAGTGTCAGCTGAAATACATTTTCATAGAAGGCTCTGGCCCGTTCCATATCCTGTACGTAGATCTCGAACCAGCCGACGGGGTTTGGTTTCATGCGCGCTCTCCCTGGTTATCGCAGTGTTGTTGGATGGTGTTTTTGCGGTGCTGCTGCAGAGTATAGGTCGCTAATGCAAGCCTTGGCGGGTTCGGGCCGGAGGTCGATCGTCGCTCCCCGCGTCGGCCTGGATGGCAGTTGCCACGGGATGAGAGCCAATTGCAACTCGCCAATGGATTCAGCATATTACCAGTCCTAAAGGCAGAAACCGGTTGCCGGGCAGGTCAGGGGGGAACGTGTCACAAATACCAGCGTCGGGATCCTCCAGGGATGCGCCACCACCCGTATCGCTGCTCGAGGCGTTCGGCTACTGGCTCAAGTTGGGATTCATCAGTTTCGGCGGGCCCGCGGGGCAGATCTCGATGATGCATTCCGAGCTGGTCGAGCGCCGCCGCTGGATCAGCGAGCACCGTTTCCTGCATGCGCTGAACTACACCATGGTACTGCCGGGGCCCGAGGCCCAGCAGTTGGCCACCTACATCGGTTGGCTGATGCACGGCACGCTCGGCGGGATCATGGCGGGAGTGCTGTTCGTACTGCCCTCACTCGGGATTCTGATCGCGCTCACCTGGATCTACCTCGCCTTCGGCGATCTGCCGGTGGTGGCCGGGGTCCTCTACGGCATCAAGCCGGCGGTCACCGCGATAGTCCTCTTTGCCGCCTTCCGAATCGGCACCCGGGCGCTGCGCAACGGCTTGCTCTGGGCGATCGCGGCGGTGGCTTTCGTCGCGATTTTCGCGCTGCAGGTGCCGTTTCCGTATATCGTGCTGGGGGCGGGCGCGACCGGCTATCTTGGCGGCCGTCTCGCGCCGGACAAGTTCCGTGCCGGCGGCGGCCAGGATGCAGTCGACGACTCCTTCGGTGCGGCGCTGATCGACGACGATACGCCGGTTCCCGACTGGGCCCGCTTCAGCTGGCGCGCCACCATCGTTCATCTGCTGGTCGGTATGGCCATCTGGACGGCGGCGGAGGGGGCTCTGTTGGCGACTTACGGCTGGCAGGGACCGTTGACCCAGATGGGGTGGTTTTTCACCAAGGCGGCACTGGTGACTTTTGGCGGTGCCTACGCGGTGCTGCCCTATGTCTACCAGGGTGGCGTAGACCAATACGGCTGGCTCAGCGGCGCGCAGATGATCGATGGTCTGGCGCTGGGTGAGACCACGCCGGGACCGCTCATCATGGTGGTCGCTTTCGTCGGCTTCGTCGGCGGCTGGAGCAAGGAGATCTTCGGCCCCGAGAGCCTGGCGCTGGCCGGGATCGCCGGCGCCTCGGTTGCCACGCTGTTCACCTTTCTGCCGTCGTTTCTGTTCATTCTCGTCGGTGCGCCCGCGGTGGAGGCAACCCGTCATGACGTCAAGTTCACCGCGCCTTTGACCGCCATCACCGCCGCGGTGGTGGGCGTGATACTCAACCTCGCTCTCTTTTTCGCCTGGTACGTGCTCTGGCCCAACGCCTCGCCAGCCGCACCGTTCAGCGGAGGCTTCGAGTGGTTTTCGTTGCTGATCACCATCGCTGCCTTCCTGGCACTCTGGAGATGGAAGCTGGGGATAATTCCGGTGATTCTTGCCAGTGCCGCCGCCGGTCTTGCCTACTCGCTTTTGCTCTGATGCCGACCGTCGCGCGCGCCCGGTAAGCGGTTACGCGCTATGCCAGGCTCCGCATCGACCGGATGAGGGGTTGGCTTCATGCCCTCAGGTCCGTCAGGCGCAGTTTTTGAAAATTCACTTTTCCCCGCTGCTACAGGCGCAGCCTCTCCACTATGCTGGTCGCTGGTTCAGTCATTTGCTTCTGGCAATCACGGCTGCCATTGGTTAGATTCGTGCTGCGAATCCTGCAGCCTCGCCGAGACGCTGGCGAAGGGTTCGCGTTCAAACACAAGCACCTGTTTAGGAGATAGAAATGGGAATGATGCAGGAGTTCAAGGAGTTTGCGGTCAAAGGCAACGCGGTCGACATGGCCGTGGGTATCATCGTCGGCGCAGCCTTCGGCAAGATCGTCTCGTCGATCGTCGCCGATGTGGTGATGCCGCCGATAGGCCTGCTGCTGGGCGGGGTCGACTTTACCGATCTGGCACTGACGCTGAAGGAGGCCGCCGGTGACGTGCCGGCCGTTACGCTGAACTATGGAACCTTTATCCAGACGGTTATCGACTTCGTCATAATCGCCTTTGCGGTATTCATGCTGGTCAAGGGGATCAATTCGCTGAAGCGCAAAGAGGAGGAGAAGCCTGAAGCTCCGCCCGGGCCGTCCAAGGAGGAGGTACTGCTCACCGAAATCCGGGATCTGTTGAAGAAGTAGCCCGACGCGCACCGATCGACGCTCGACCATCGCGCACCCGGCGGCCGATTCGGTCCGCGGGTGCCGATGGGGGAGCGCTTCCCCACCACCGTTTGCCTCGGCTGACGCACTCTTCCGGCTACCCCGCCCCGCTGAAGCCTTAAGTCCCGCTCAATCAAGCCGTTATCTTTATCTACTCCCCACCGTAACGGTTGGTTGTTGCGGGGATTCTGGGAACTTCGCCCGATCAGCACAAGGCACAGACGGATCTGAAAAGGCATGCGCAGGCAGTTGCCGGTGGATCGCTCTCTGCGCTCGTTTGCGGAACCATATGCAGGATTTTGGAAGGGTGGACAAGATGACGCTGTTTCTCCATGACATACGCATCGGCGGCAAGATCTGGGCCGGATTCTCTGTGGTTCTTTTTCTGCTCGCGGCAATCTCGGTTCTGACCATGATGAGTCTCGGGGGCGTCAGGAAAACCATTCATGACGTGGTCGAGAACAGGCAACCGACGGCGCTGTTGTCCATCGAGCTTTCGAGGGAACTGCAACGCACCGCACGAAGTTTCGGCTTCTATCTGCTCACCAAGGAGGAGTCAGACAAAGCGGAGTTTCTGGCCGGCGAGCGGCGTTCCGGCGAGCTGATGCAGGCGTTGAGTGGGCTCTCGGCGGTAGCGTCCGATGAGACTGCCAGAGCGATGGTGGAAGAGATCAGCAGCGAGTTCGCGCAACTGCGGGGGGTCGGCGAAGAGATTCTCGCAATCACCACCGAGCAGGAGGCTAATTTTCCGGGGATCGCCTACGCCAACGCCAGTATCAATCCGCTGAGCCGGGAGGGGTTGCAGCTGCTGGCCACGATGTTGATGGCCGAGGAAGAGGAGGAGTACAGCGAAGAGCGACGGGCGCTGGCTGCCGCCATGGCGGATCTGCGTTACACCTGGGCCAACATCATGAATGGCGTCAGGGGTTACCTGGCGTTTCGCCGCGCTGCCAACATCGACGACACCCAGCTCTATCTGCAGCGTTCGGATGAGTTGATCGCCGGGTTCGAGGAGTACGACGGGCTTTTGAATTTCGAGCAGGAGGAGTCGTTTGCGCGACTGAAGGCGGTGGCCGCGGAATATAAAGCGAATTTCGCGACACTGCTGGGCATTCACGGCAGCGAGCGTTGGCGTACCGATACCTGGCTGGTGAAGAGCAAGGTGGATCCGCTCTTCAGCAGCATAGAAAGCCGTCTGCAGCAGCTCGTCACGCTGCAGAAGTCGGGCATAGAGTCGGCCAGTTCGGCGCTGATGGAAGACGCCGATGCCGCTTCGAGTTCGGTGTTGACACTGCTGGTCGTCGGGCTGTTGCTGGGGACCGTGGTCGCTTTCACCATTTCGCGTGCGGTGGTCAAGCCGCTGCGCGAAGCAGTGGCGGCGATGGATGAGATCGCCGACGGCGATGGCGATCTGACCCGGCGGCTCAATCGCCGCAGCAGAGACGAGATCGGCATGCTGTGCGATGCCTTCAACCGTTTCGTCAATCGTGTGCAGGATATCGTCAGCCAGACGTCGAGCGCCACCAGCGCGGTTATCGGTTCGGTGTCGCAGACCGCCGAGATCACCACTCAGATTACCCGCGACGCCAGACGTCAGGAGGCGGAGACCGTTCAGATCGCCACTTCGATCTCTCAGATGGCCGCCTCCATCGCCGAGGTCACCACCAGTGCGGTGGAAGCGGAAAGTGCCACCAGTGCCGCGCAGCGGCAGGCTGAACTGGGGCGCGAAGTGATTGCCGAGTCGACTCAATCGGTGCAGTCGCTGGCTGCGGACGTGGAGCGTGCCGCCGCGACGCTGAGCCGCCTGGAGGCGGACGCCGAGAGTATCGGTTCGGTGCTCGACGTGATCAAGAGCATTGCCGAGCAGACCAATCTGCTGGCGTTGAATGCCGCGATCGAAGCGGCCAGGGCGGGAGAGCAGGGACGGGGATTTGCGGTCGTCGCCGATGAGGTGCGCAACCTCGCCAACCGCACCCAGAAGTCGACCGGCGAGATCGAGAGCATGATCCTCAGACTCAGGGAGGCGGCGCATGACGCGGTGAGCGCGATGGAGGTGGGTCGGGGCAAAGCGGAGACCAATGTCGCGCAGGCGACGCGGGCGCGCGAAACCTTCGATTCGATCTCCACGGCGGTGGAGATCATCAACCGTATAAATACCGAGACCGCGCGCGCCAGCAGCGAACAGAAGCGGGTGGTCGAAGAGGTCGCGAGAAATATCCAGAGCGTACGCGACGGCAGTCAGTCCACATCGAGTCGATCTCAGCAAAGCGCGGTCGTTACCGAACAGCTGGGAGCGTTGGCGGCCGAGTTGCAGAAGACGATCGGACAGTTTCGCATTTGCGGCGATGTCAACTTCGATTTCAATGTGGCACGGTCGGCGCATCTCGCCTGGCGGGCGCGTCTGAGGGCTTTTCTCGACGGGCGCGAGTCGCTTTCGCAGGCGGAGGCGGTTTCGCACCGGGAGTGCGTGCTGGGCAAGTGGTACTATCAGGACGGCCTGAAGAACTACAGCGAACTGCCGGCGATGAAGCGGATCGAGTCACCCCACGCCGAGCTGCACAAGACGGTTGCCGAGATCATCCGGCTCAAGCACGAAGGCGAGACCGAGCAGGCCGAGGCGCTCTATCGCCGGATCGACGCACTGTCGCAGCAGATCGTCGGACTGCTCGACGAGGTGGAGCGCGAGGTGCGGGGTTCCGGCAGGGGCAGCCCCCTCTCAGGTCTCTCCTAAGATCAGTGGAAAGTCGTTGCCCGAGCGCTCTCCGACCGCGGCAATAGAGCGTCGGTCAACTGGCTGGAGAGCCTTTGCTTCTGCCTGCCGGCGGCGCATGAAGATCGTTGTAAATTTCTGTTGACGCGGCCTTCGGTTAGTCGTATTTAATGCGCTGAAAGTAGCCTGCTTGGCAAGCGCATGGACAGAGGATGTCCACTGCAATCGTTCGGTCCTTCCGAGACCATCCGAGCCCCAGCGCCCCTCCCTGCTCGTCTCTACTTGAGGCTGTTCTCATTCAACACGCTCCCTGCGCCCGCAAGGAGCGGCTCAATCAAGGGGTAATTGAAATGGCAAACACCAAGGCGAAAAAGCCCGTAGCAACCTCCAGCCCGGCCAAAAGCGCTGCGCCGAAAAAACCTGTCTCGGCGGCCAAGTCGGCCGCGCCCAAGCCAGCCGTGCGTCCGGCTGCGGCCAAGCCCGCTGCGAAGAAGCCCGCCGGAAGGGGTAGATAAGAAGTCGACAGCCCTCCGGCCGAAGGTAATGGCTGAGAGGGGAAGTATCCGGCAGGATGCCGATATGCGGGTCGAACGGGAAACCGTTCGACCCCTCCTCACCAGCCGGCGCCAGAACGTTTTCATCTCCTCTTCCGTACTGAACAGCCGTTTTGACTATGCAGGCCAACCGGGTATCGACGCTTTCGATAGCGACGGGCTTCAGTGAATCGAATACAACCCGCCTCTCTTGCTGAGGTGTTTCACCTCAACTTCAAGCTACACGGTACTGATCGGCTTGCATGAGCTGTCAGTCGGTTGCTTCCAACTCTTCCTGCCCGGTCGCTTGCGACCCGTTCGCCAGTGCCACGAAGCCGGCGACCGAAATCCGCTCCGCGCGAACACCGGGGTCCACCCCGGCGGCGGATATCTGATCAGGGGTCAATAGTCCGCGCAGGCTGTTGCGCACTGTTTTGCGACGCTGGGAGAAGGCTTGCGCGACCAGCTGGCGAAAGCGAACGACATCGTCGATCCGGTAGCGTGGTGAGGGGAACGGGACAAGCCTGACGAAAGAGGAGTCCACCTTCGGTGGCGGATTGAAAGCGCCGGGGCCGATGTCGAACAGCGGTGTCACTTCGCACTGGGCCTGCAGCATCACGCTCAGACGCCCGTACGCCTTGCCGCCGGGCTCCGCGCCCATGCGCTCGACCACCTCCTTCTGCAGCATGAAGTGCATGTCGTGGATGCAGTGCGCCTGCTCCAGCAGATGGAACAGGATCGGCGTCGAGATGTTGTAGGGAAGATTGCCCACCACGCGTAGTTTCGGACCGGCGTCCGCCAGCGCGCAGAACTCGAAATCGAGCGCATCGGCATTGTGGATCTCGAGCTCGCCGATACCCGCGCAGGTCGCCGCGAGCGGCTCGATCAGGTCGCGGTCCAGCTCGATCGCCTGCAGCCGGCCCGTCGCCCGCAACAGCTCGCGGGTGATGGCACCCTGTCCGGGACCGATCTCGACCAGCTGCTGGTCGCGGGAGGGCGCTATGCACTGCACGATGCGGCTGATAATGCCGGCGTCGTGCAGGAAGTTCTGGCCGAACCTTTTCCTCGGACGGT
>JAGRGU010000039.1 GCA_020445335.1 Gammaproteobacteria bacterium | reverse complement strand
CGCACACCGCGATCCGCGAGGACGCGTCGATGAACCTGGCCGCAGTAGAGGATCTGCAGCTCCGCTTCCCGGCGCTGGACCTGGTCTTCATCGAGAGCGGCGGCGACAATCTGTCGGCCACCTTCAGCCCGGAACTGGCCGACCTGACGATCTACGTCATCGACGTTGCCGAAGGCGAGAAGATTCCGCGCAAGGGGGGGCCCGGAATCACCCGCTCGGATCTGCTGGTGATCAACAAGATCGACCTTGCCCCCTATGTCGGCGCCTCGCTAGAGGTGATGGCGGCCGACAGCAACCGCATGCGCGGCGAGCGCCCCTGGGTCTTCAGCAACCTCAAGCAGGGCAGCGGTGTTGACGAGATCATTGACTTTATCGAGCGGGAAGGGATGCTGGGCGCGGCGCGGGCGGGCTGAAGCCGGACAATAGCACCGCTCCCCCGGGAGCTGTTTCTCAGCAGACCAAGCCCGCGCAACACTCCTCGATATGGGCCTGGAAAAGTCGTTCGATCCTGTGAAACAGCGGCCTCTCCGGGTCGCGCAGCGGCTGACGGTCGATCGATTGCACGGCAATCAGCTCGGCGCCGGTACCGCTCAGGAAGCACTCATCGGCGTTCAGCAGGTCGTAGGCGGTGAGCGCCCGCTCGACGCAGGCTATGCCCGCCCGCGCCGCGATCTCCAGGATGCAGCCACGGGTGATGCCGTCGAGGATTCCGGCGCTCAGCGGCGGGGTCGCAAGCACGCCGCCGTCGACGATGAAGATGTTGTCGACGGTGCCCTCGGTGACGAATCCCCGCGTGTTCAGCATCACCGCCTCGTCCGCGCCGACCTGGTGGGCTTCGATCCGTGCCAGGATGTTGTTCAGATAGTTGAGACTCTTGACGCGGGGATCGAGACACTCCGCCGGCACCCTGCGCGTGGATGCGAGGTGCAGATCGATGCCGCCACGTGCTGCCGCGCTGACCACCTGCAACGAGCCGGCTATGACGAACAGCGAGGGTTGTCGGCAGTGGCGGGGGTTGATGCCGAGATTGCCCGCGCCGCGGGTCACCACCAGCCGCAGGTAGCCGCTCGGTGCCGGATACTGCGTCACCACTTGGTTGAGAATCGAGGCGATCTCATCGAGCGGGTAGGGGAGCTGCAGCGCGATGGCGCGCGCCGATCGCTCCAGCCGTCGCAGGTGCTGCTCCAGCTTGAATACGCGGCCGTGGTAGAAACGCAGCCCCTCGAAGATTCCGTCGCCATAGAGCAGGCCGTGATCCATGACCGGGATTGCCGCCTGGTCGGCGGGAACGACTCGATGATTGATCCAGCAGAGTGTTTCCATTTGGGAGCCCGAAAATAGTCAACAATAAAGACCTATTAAGCTACATCGGCCGTGATTATAATGTCAACAATATTGACTATAAAGGTGAAGCGATGACGCGCAGGCAGGAGCTCAATCTGGCGCTCGAGGCGATGTTCCACGGCTTTCGCGCAATGACGAGGAAGCCGGATGAGCAGCTCGCGCTGCTCGGCTACTCCAGAATCCACCATCGTCTGCTCTATTTCATCGGCCGGGATCCGGGCTGCAGCGTCAAGGATCTGCTGGAGGTGCTGGGGATGAGCAAGCAGTACATCAACAAGCCGCTGCGAACACTGCTCGAGGCGGGTTACGTCGCCCAGGAGAGCGACAGCGCAGACCGCCGGATCCGCCGCTTGCGCCTGACGCCCGCCGGAAAAAAGCTGGAGGAGAGCCTCAGCTCGGTGCAGCGCAAGCGCTTCGCCAAGATCTTCCGCATCGCCGGAGCGGAGTCCGAACGGCACTGGCACCAAGTGATGCGGCTGCTGATCGATCTGGAGTAGGGCGCGGATTGGCATGCGCCAAGGGGAGATCCAGGAGTATCCGCTATCACGCCTGGTTTACGACCGCTCCGCCGCCCATCTGTTATCGCAGCCGGGCATCTTTGCCCGAGGGTTGGCGGGATCAGATCGACGGCCCCTGCGGCCCGTGGCAGAATTGTCTTTCAAACAACAGGTCGTGGTGGCCGGGGCGGAAATTGGCGGGAAATTGGGGTCAGGAAATTGGGGTCAGAGTAAAAATTCTACGAATTTTTACTCTGACCCCAATTTCCATTTCCGCCAATTTCCGCGGACCGCCGCGCTGGCCACTGCAATCTTAACGTCAGAAGGGGGGATCGATGACTGTTCGTGTTGGCATCAACGGCTTCGGCCGCATGGGTAAGCTGGGTCTGCGTGCCGGCTGGGATTTCGACGAGCTGGAGATCGTCCATATCAACGAGATCAAGGGCGACGCGGCCTGCCACGCGCATCTTCTCGAGTTCGATTCGGTCAACGGGCGCTGGGCACGCGAGATCTCGTCGCGGGAGGCGGCGATCGTCATCGACGACCGCGAGATCGGCTTCAGCATGGGCGCGACGCCGACGGATGTCGACTGGGGAGCGATGGGCATAGATCTGATGATCGAGTGCTCCGGCCGCTTCAAGAGCGAAGAGGCGCTGCAGCCCTACTTCGACCAGGGAATCAAAAAGGTGCTGGTCTCGGCGCCGGTGCCGGATCCGGCGCTTAATGTCGTCTACGGCGTCAACGATCATCTCTACGATCCGGCGCAGCACCATATCGTTACCGCCGCCTCCTGCACCACCAACTNNNGTGGTCAAGGTGATGCACGAGAAGATCGGCATCATGCACGGCTGTATGACCACCATCCACGACATCACCAACACCCAGACGATCGTCGACAAGGGGCACAAGGATCTGCGCCGGGCGCGCGCCGCCAGCGAGTCGCTGATCCCGACCACGACCGGCTCGGCCAAGGCGATCACGCGGATATTTCCGGAGCTGAGCGGCAAGCTGAACGGCCATGCGGTGCGTATTCCGCTGCTCAACGCATCGCTGACCGACTTCGTCTTCGAAGCCGCGCGGCCGGTTACCGCGGAAGAGATCAACGGCTACTTCAAGGCCGCCGCCGAAGGCGAGCTGAAGGGGATTCTCGGCTACGAGGAACGCCCGCTGGTATCCATCGACTACCGCGGCGACCCGCGCTCGTCGATCGTCGATGCCGGCTGCACCATGGTGGTCGACGACACCCAGGTGAAGATCTTCGCCTGGTACGACAACGAGTGGGGCTACGTCAACCGCATGATGGAGTTGGCGCGCAAGATGGCGCGGACGATGTAGCGATGGAGCGGGGACTGCGCACCTACCTGGTGGTGACCGGCGCCTACTGGGCCTTCACGCTGACCGATGGCGCCATCCATATGTTGGTGGTGCTGCACTTTCACAATCTCGGCTTCAGCCCGCTGCAGATCGCCTTCATGTTTCTCTTCTACGAGATCTTCGGCATCATCACCAACGGTGTGGGAGGCTGGATCGCTTCGCATATCGGGCTCAACCGCACCATGGTGATCGGCGGCTTCATCCAGGTGGTCGCGCTGGGCATGCTGGCGGTCGATCCCGAGTGGTTGACGGTGGCCTACGTTATGAGCGCGATGGCGCTCTCCGGCATCGCCAAGGATCTCAACAAGATGAGTGCCAAATCCAGCGTCAAGCTGGTGCTGCCGAAGGGTGAGAATGCCGACACCCGACTGTTCAAATGGGTGGCGATTCTGACCGGCTCGAAGAACACGCTCAAAGGGGTCGGCTTCTTCCTTGGCGGTCTGCTGCTCTACCTGATCGGCTTCCGCTGGGCCATGGGCGGCATGGCGCTGCTGATCCTGCTGGTCTATCTGTATGCCTGGTGGGTGCTGCCGATGGGATTGGGCACTTCCAAGGTGAAGGCCAAGTTCAGCCAGATCTTCTCCAAGAGCCGCGAGATCAACATCCTCTCCGGCGCGCGCTACTTCCTGTTCGGTTCGCGTGATGTCTGGTTCGTGGTCGGGCTGCCGGTTTTTCTCGCCTCGGTGACCGGTTGGAACCATGTCGAGGTAGGCAGCTTCCTGGCGCTCTGGGTGGTCGGCTACGGCTTCGTCCAGGCAGCTGCTCCGGCGCTGTTGCGCAAGGGGCACCAGGGGCGCGGCCCCCAGGGCGGCAGCGCGCGCAACTGGGCGCTGCTGCTGGCCCTCTTTCCGGCGGCTATCGCGCTGGCGCTGATGGCTGGCCTCGACCCGGCGCTCTCGCTGATGATCGGTCTGGCCGCTTTCGGCGCCGTGTTCGCGATCAACTCGGCAGTGCACTCCTACCTGATCCTGGCCTACTCGGACCACGACAAGGTGGCGATGAACGTCGGCTTCTACTACATGGCGAACGCGGCCGGACGGCTGACCGGCACCGTGCTCTCCGGCTGGGCCTACCAGACTCAGGGCATCGTCGGCTGCCTCTGGTGGTCGACCGCTTTCGTGCTGGCCGCGGCATCGATCTCGTTCCTGCTGCCGCCGGTGCCGGCGCCGGCTGGTGAGCGTTAGCACCCCATCGCAGACAACTCGGTTGACCATGTTCCCCGCTGAATCTCTCTCCGTCTCCCTTTCGACATTCATCCTCATCGCCCTGGCCGAGATCGGCGACAAGAGCCAGCTGGTCTGCATGACGCTCGCGGCGCGTCACCGCCACTGGCCGGTGATGCTCGGTGCGGCCGCGGCGTTTGTCGTGCTCAATGCGCTCGCGGTGCTGTTCGGCGCGGGTGTGGCGGCATGGATTCCCGAGCGGGTGATCGCCGCCGCGGTGGCACTGCTGTTCGGCGCCTTCGCGCTGCATATCCTCTTCAATCAGGACGAGGAGGAGCCGGAGGGGGTGGAGGAGAAACCCGGACACGGCATCTTCCTCACCACTTTGCTGCTGATTCTGGTGGCGGAGTTCGGTGACAAGACCCAGATCGCGGTGGCGGGGATGGCGGGCAGTCTCGCGCCGCTGCCGGTCTGGATTGGCGCGACGACGGCGCTGGTAAGTGTCTCGGCACTCGGTGTCTGGGCGGGGCGCACCCTGCTGCAGCGTATTCCGCTGCGCTGGCTGCACCGGATCAGCGGCGCGCTGTTCCTGCTGTTCGCGCTGGTGGCTGCCTGGCGAGTCTTCGCCTGACCTTGTCGAGACCGCCAAAGCGACCTGCGATCACCCTCAGTGGCAGGCGTCTCCGGGGCAGCCGTTGACCTCGATCGTGACGTGCACAAGGCGTCCGAAATCCGCCAGCAGCTGCTTGTAGTGGACGGGTTCGCGGGGATCGTGCGTCACCAGCGAGATGATCGCTGCGAAGCGGTTCGGCCCCACCCGCCACAGGTGCAGATCGGCAATCCGGTTGTCCGCCTCGTTTTCGATCGCGCTTCGCACCTGAGCGGCGAGATGATCATCCGCCGAGCTGTCGAGCAGTACGCCACTGCTCTCGCGAATCAGTCCAAGGCTCCATCTTGAAATCACGACGGCGCCGACCACGCCCATCAGCGCGTCCATCCAGATCCAGCCGAACGCTCTGCCGCAGAGCAGCGCCAGTATGGCGAGCACCGAGGTCAGGGCATCGGCGAGTACGTGCATATAGGCAGCACGCAGGTTGTGGTCATGGTGATGGTGGTCGGCATGGTCGTGCTGGTGTGCGTGGTCGTGATGATGGTGGTGCTCGTGGTCGCCGCGCAACAGCCAGGCACTCAACAGATTCACCGCCAGCCCCACCACGGCGACGAGGATGGCTTCATTGAAGCGGATGGCTTGCGGTGAGAGGAGCCGTTCGATCGACTCCATCCCCATCAGCAGTGCCACCACGGCCAGCGCCACCGCGCTGGCGAAGCCCCCCAGGGAAGCCACCTTGCCGGTGCCGAAGCTGAAGTATGGATTGGTCGCGTGGCGCCGGGCATAGCTGTAGGCGAACAGCGAGATGCCGAGTGCCGCGACATGGGTGCCCATGTGCCAGCCGTCGGCCAGCAGCGCCATCGATCCGTAGTGATAGCCGGCCGCGATTTCGATCACCATCATGCAGGCGGTCAGCAGCACTACGTAGCGTGTGCGCCGCTCGCCGCGGGCGGAGTCGGTGTGAAACTCATGGCTGTGACGCCACTGGTCGAGGGTGTGGAGGTGCATCACGATTACCAGGCTGGAACTCGGTTGGGCACTATTCTGGCAAAATCCGCATTCGGGTGACAGCCAGCTAGGGCGCAGGGGTGGGCAGCCTGCCGCCGACCAGGAACTGATCGAGCGGAAAACGGCTGGCTTTCCGTTCCATGCTGAAGAGCACCTCCCGCTCCGTCGTCTGGCAGATGCAGGATTTTTCATTGAACACGCTGCTGCTGGAGAAGGGGGTCGCATCGAAGAGGGCGATATTGATTGCGCCGGCCGGGTCTCTGGCCGAGCGGTACTCGAATCCCTTGATACCGGCGTTGCGCATTGCGCTCCCGAGCGCCTGGGTCGCTGAGTAGTCGGCCGGATCGCGCAACCTCTCCTGGTGGCGATCGAAGCCGGGGGAGTGCAGCTTCGCCCCCTGTTGCGTCCGGTAGCGGAACTCGAACAGCGTATGCTGGGAGCGTAACTGCCGCTTCGGCGGCGGCGCTTGCATGTCGTGGTAGAAATAAAAACGATAGTAGGCGTTCTCGCACAGGGTGACCTGCACTGAGCTGCCGGCGTAGAAAAGGCTGGGCTCGAAGCGGCCGCCGAAGCGGCTGCCGTGGGGCAGGGGGGGATAGCGAAACGGCGTGGCGAGCAGGTAGTGGAGGCGTTGCGTACCGGGCGGGCAGGGCGGTTTCGAATCCGAATCCAGCATCTCTTCGAGTATCACCTGGCGTTCGAGGGTCGAGACTATCTCGGTGGTTGCCAGGCTCTCCTGGGACTCGACCAGACGAAATCCATGACCGCCGATGGGGCAAACGATCCGTTCGCCTCCGACCTCACGCCAGATTTCGCTCAAACCTTCCCTCTCATGGCATCCAGGTATTCGGTGACCCGCACCAGACCGGCCACATCCCGGATCATCTCTGCGGGGATGCCCTGCAGGGTGCTTATTCGGGTATGCATCCAGTGCCGCATCTCCTCATCCTGTCCGCCGACGAGTACAAAGAGACTGCGATAGATGCGTACCAGCAGCATGGCCAGTTGCCCGTTCGGGGTGGCTGGATCGATGCCGTTGCGCACGATGGTGGTACGGTTGCGTCCGATGATGCGCCCCACCTCGTGTGGGCTCAGGCCCAATCTGGCGCCGGCGTTCAGAACCGCTTCCCCCAGTACCACGGCTTTGCTCTCCGTTAGCGCGGTTGCGGTGTTCGCCATGGCTGCCTCACTCTACGATTATTAGTGCATATGCACAGAATAGCGAAGAATAAGTGCATATGCAAGATTGTATTCGGGCTGGATACCGCTTCGCAAGCGTGCCGGAGCATCGGGAAAAAACGCGCGGAAACATAAAGCCCGGAATCACAGAGTGACGTTCGTTTGCGACTACGACCCATCCGTGACGGAAGGGGGTGGGGCGCTCTGCTCCGGTTCGACCCGGGGATCCATCTCGAAGGCAACGGGCGACGTGCGCATCACCGGAATGAACGGCTCGTGGGTCTCGGCCGGCGCGGGTTCCTTGACGGAGATCCGGTAGAGGGTGAAGAGGGCGAGCATGACAAGGGTTGCGGCAAGGAACATCGGGAAAGCGGCGGGCGACAAGCGCTCCATCATCGTACCCACCAGCGGTGGGCCGATGACGGCGCCGATACCGTACAGTTGCAGCAGGTTGCGGGAGGCTTCCAGTGATTGCCCCGGCTGCAAGCGATCATTCACGTGCGCCACGCTGAGACTGTAGACGGCGAATGCGAAACCGCCGTAGCAGAAGTGGACGAGGTAGAATCCGCCGTTCGACAGCTCCGCGGAGTGGATGCTGAACCAGGCCAGCAGTGCCCCGGCCAGCGCGGTGAAGCCGAGTACGATACGCCGATCCATAAGGTCGGATATCTTTCCAATCGGCCACTGTAGCAGTGCGCCGCCGAGAATGGTCGCGCTCATCAGTTGCGCCACCTCGATGGTTTCGAGCCCGAGCTGCCGGCTGTAGACGGACATCATGCCCCAGAAGGCGCCCATGATCAGACCCGAAGCCAGGGTGCCGACGACTCCCAACGGCGAATCTCGATAGAGCGTCACCAGCTGCAGCCTGGGCGCTTCGATCAGCGTCGGCTGGGTGATCCGCGTCAAGGCAATCGGCACCAGCGCCATCGCCAACAGAACGGATGTCAGGGCGAAGAGCCGGAAATCAGCGACATCCGCCGCCAGCAGCAGGAACTGAGCCGCCGCCATCGCCAGGAAGGTGATGATCATGTAAGCGCTGAAGAACTGCCCGCGCGAGCGGTTTGTGGCGAGGGTATTGAGCCAGCTTTCGATGACCATATAGAGCCCTACCATGCTGGCGCCCGTGACGATACGCAGCACTGCCCAGGTGATGGGCTCGATCCAGATGGCGTGGCAGATGGCCGCCGAGGAGGCGGTGGCGGCCATGGCGGCATAGGCGCGAATATGGCCGACGCGGCGGATGATCGGCGGACAGAGGTAGGTTCCCAGCGCAAAGCCGGCGAAGTAGGCGGACATGACATAGCCGATCACGTCGACGGCGAACTGCTCCTGAACCGCCCGCAGACCGAGCAGGGAACCCTGCAGGCCGATTCCCAATAGCAACAGTGCGGTGCTGAACAGCAGGGAGAAGATCGAGGTGGCGATGACGAGCATGGGTAATTCGATGCGACCGGCCGGCGGGGTGGGCAAATCACGCGCTTCCCCCCAGTGCGCCGGGGGATGACGCTCCCGGCTTGCGTTGACAGCGGATTATACTCCAACAGGCTCAAGCGGCCGACCACTTTGCGGGTCGTCGGTAGCGAAAGCCGCGAATTGCGGGAGCACCTGGCATGGCTGCAGCCGGGCTTGTTCCCTTAGAATAGCCACACCTTTATCGGCAGGGCTCGGCGCAGGGTGATGGACTCCGTACAGCAGGACGAAAGCGGGGCGTTGGATCGACGCTTCATGCAGCGTGCGCTTGAACTTGCCGCACGGGCGGAGCAGCAGGGAGAGGTTCCGGTGGGTGCCGTGCTGGTCAGAGAGGGGGTCGTGGTCGGTGAGGGGTGGAACCGGCCGATCGGCGACCGTGACCCCAGCGCACACGCCGAGATCAACGCCTTGCGCGACGCCGCGCGTCGGCTGCAAAACTATCGGCTTCCGGATACCACGCTCTACGTCACTTTGGAGCCCTGCCCGATGTGCGCTGGCGCGATCGTCCACGCCCGGGTCTCGCGGGTGGTGTTCGGCGCCACCGATCCCAAGGGTGGCGCAGCTGGCAGCGTGTTCGATCTGCTGCCGTCCGACGGGCGTTTCAATCACCGGGTCGAGGTCGACGGCGGGGTATTGGCGACACGCTGCGCCGAGCGGCTGCGGGAGTTCTTCCGAGCCCGGCGCAGGGCCCAGGTCGCGCCGTCCGCGGGAGCCGGCGACGGCGTTTAGCCGCCGCACCCCTCGGGTTGGTCGCTCTCATCGCTTGGCAGCGGCTCGCCGTTGCGGTCGAGCTCCCAGGCAAGCAGATCCTGGTAACTGCGGATATTGTCAACGTAGGCGACCGGTTCGCCGCCGCGTGCCCGGCCGTGCTTCAAGCTTTCGTAGTACTTCTTTCGGCTCAGCAGCGGCAGATACTTGCGCACGTCCAGCCAGCTGTCCGGATCGTCGCCATGGCGTTGGGTCAGGATGCGCGCGTCCTCGAGGTGTCCGAAGCCGATGTTGTAGCCGGCGAGCGTCATCCACAGGCGGTCGGGATTGGCGATGCGTCGTGGGATCTTGTTGCGGATCTTCAGGATATAGCGAGCGCCGCCGAGAATGCTCTGCGCCGGGTCGGTGCGCGCGCTGACACCAAGCTCTTTGGCGGTGGCCCTGGTCAGCATCATGACCCCCTTGACCCCGGTCGGCGAGACCGCGTCGGCGTTCCAGTGAGACTCCTGGTAACCGATCGCGGCCAGCAGCTGCCAGTCGAGGCCGGTCTCCTCGGCCGCCTGCTTGAACAGCGAAATGTACTCGGGCAGCCGCTGCACGACGTGACGGCGGAAAATTCTAGTCTCCAGCGCGTCCAGCGTACCGGCATAGCCGTAGTAGCGGTCGACCAGCCGCTGCAGCTCTCCGGACTTCTGCAGCTCGCGCAGAAACGTCTGCACCGCGTCGAACAGCGAGTTGTCGTGCGAGTGCTGCAGTGCCCAGGCCAGCGGCAGCGGTTGCGACAGGTCCAGGGCCACCTTGAGTTCGGGATGATAACGTCGGATCAGCGCCACCTCGTTCGAATTCGCCATCGTATAGTCGATGAGCTCCTCGTAAACCAGCGCCATCAGTTCGCTGGAGGTCAGTCCGCTGCTCGCGGTCCACTCCAGCCCGGGCAGCTGCTGTTGCAGCTCGCGCAACCGCTCCTCGTGACCACTGCCGGCCACGACCTCGAAGGCACCGGACTGCGTGGCGAGGATATCTTCCGGTCTGTCGCCACCCTCGCGGTAGACCAGCTGCCGGGTGATCGACTGGTAACTGCGGCTGAAGCGCACCCGTTGCTCGCGTCCCCGTGTCGCGGTCAGACCGGCAGCGGCGATATGCGCCTCGCCGCTGATGACCGCGGCCAGTATCTCCTCGGGGGAGTTCAGGATCGAGAATCTGGCCTCGACCCCCAGATGCCTAGCAAAGCGTGTCGCCAGTTCGTACTCGAGCCCTCTCCGGCGGCCTCGCTCGAGGTAGTAGGTGGTGGGGCTGTTGCTGGTGACGACCTTCAGTTCGCCGCTGGCCTGGATCTGCTCGAGTAGCGGCACCGGAGCGCCGCAGGCGGTCAGGAGTGCAATCAGAGAGCCAACTAGAAGGGCTCTGAGCATCAGGTCGAAACGGTCCCGCGGGGGCATTTTTGTACGGCAGAGAGTCGTCTGGAGTCGAGCGACTCATTCTAGTGCAGTTGGTGCCGGGCTTGAAGCAGATAAACTGCCGCTTCCGTCGGATAGAGGATATGTTGGTGGAACTGAATTCCTGTACGGCCGGTCGGCCCCTCGTCAGCGTGGCCGACCGGTCTCAAGGCAGCTACCTCAGCGTTGCGAGATATGCCTGGATGTCGTCGATCATCTGCAACAGCATCATTTGCAGGGTGGGATCGGTCACCCAATCATTGTTTGGATTCCCATCCACGTGTCCGTCTGCCTTGGCACGGACGTCATTGGGAAGCTTCTGCATGGCTCCGCGGATGTTGCCCTTGTCCACCATGCCGATGATTGCCTGGATCTTGTTGGCAAGCGCATGCTTGCGGTTATCCGCCGGCGCCTTGAAAGCGTCGTTGCTTGCCGCCTGGATCCGGTCGTTGAGGATTGCCAGCGCTTCCTGCGCGCTGGCTACATGCACCGCACCGCTGTCGCTGCCGACTCCACCGTCATCGTCTACGACCACAACCGATACGGTATAGTCTCCAGCCAGCAGGTATGCATGTTCGGCGGTAGAGGTGCCGGTGGCGTCAGGTTCAACGTTCTCTTCCGTCACGGCTCCCGCAACCAGACCGTTGTCGCCAAAATCCCACTCCGAAGTGTGGCTGTCCAGCCAACCCTTGTCGTTGAAACTGGCACTGAAGCTGAGCGTGTGGACAACCGGCAGCACGAAGTAGGGATTGGGTTGGCTTACCGGTCCATAAACCACCGTGGGCGGGACGTTCGCCACCGTAACCTGGAGCGTATCCGTTCCCACGCCGCCGTCATCGTCGGTGACGGTCAGGGTCACCGTATAGACGCCGTTGTCACCATAGGCATGGGTGGGCGCCAGCGTTCCGCTCGCGCCGGAACCATCTCCGAACTCCCACGCCAGGGTGTGGGTGTCGAGTGCGCCCGGATCGGTGAAGCTGCCGGAAAACGCGACCGGCTCACCTTCGTCCGCGGACTGGTCCGCCCCGGCCGCAACCGTGGGGGCGACATTCGCAACGGTGACCTGGAGCGAATCGGTTCCCACGCCGCCGTCATCGTCGCTGACGGTCAGGGTCACCGTGTAGACGCCGTTGTCACCATAGGCATGGGTGGGTGTGAGCGTTCCGCTCGCGCCGGAACCATCTCCGAACTCCCACGCCAGAGTGTGCGTGTCGAGTGCGCCCGGATCGGTGAAGCTGCCGGAAAAAGCGACCGGCTCACCTTCGTCCGCGGACTGGTCCGCTCCGGCCGCGACCGTGGGGGCGACATTGGCAACGATGACTGCGCTGATATCGGTGCAGCTCAATTCGCCATCGCTAGCTGCGAGTCTCGCTACGACGGACAAGTTGTCCTGCCAGGTATGGCTCGCGAACGGGCTCGAGCTCCAAGCCGTATCCCAGACGCCATCGCTGGTGAAATCCCAACGGAAGACCAGCGGGTCTGCGTCCGCATCGTTTGAGCCGGATCCGTCGAAGATGATCGGGGATCCTTCATCCTCGCTGTAGGGACCGTTCGCGTCGCAGACTGGCGCTTGATTGCACTCGGTGCTGAAAGAGCCGCCCATCATGTCGCCGGGGGTGACGCCAAGGTCGGCAATGTCCCAGAGCCTGACGCAGGATGCAGAGCCGTCGTATTTGTTGCTGCTGGGCGAGGAGGAGGGGCCGAAGCTGTCTCCGCTATTGTAGAGATCGTCCGCGTCGGCTACCGCACAGGTGCTTCCGGAGGAACAGGCGAAGCTCTCGATCTCCTCCAAGCCGTCGGCTTCCATCAGCCGCAGCAATTTGTGCGCGGTGGTCGAGTTGTTGTACTCGAAGTTCGAACCGTCCGCCGTCAGCGTGGCATCCACATGCCAGATGACGAAGCCATCGGGCGCGAATACGAGGTTTGCATCGTTCTCGACGGCCTGCCGATTCTCGATGATATAGAACTCACTGAAGATGTCGGCGATGCTAGCGGAGGGCCAGATCAGTACGCAGTCGCCGGAGGTTTCAGCGGCGTCCAGATCCAGCGCCTCGAACCCGCCGGCCACCACCATCGGCTCGACCCAGTCGAGCATCCACTTGCTGAAGCAGTTGTGATCCCAGCGGTTGCCATCCATCGGGTCGAACCCGCCGACCCCCGCTCCCGGTCCCACCGAATTGTCGTAGTCGTAAAAGTCGGGCAATCCGAGGGAATGTCCGCTTTCGTGAATCACCACCGAGGGGTTGGTCGATTCCCGCTGCCAGGAGTAGTTGGAGAGGGTTTTGCCGTCGATGGTATAGGAGCTGTCGTTCCAGCCCAGATTCCATCCCCACCAGAAAGTGGCCCAGGCGCCGTTGGGGCCGTCCCAGATCACGATGAAGTATTCGATATCGCCGTCACCGTCATTGTCGTATTGGGTGAAGTCGTGGCTGTCCTCGAGATCGTCGAGCACCTCCTTGATCAGCGCTTCACGCCCCAGCGCCTCGGCTTCTGCCCGGGTATAACCGGTGTCGATCCAGCCAAAGGTGGTTCCGTTGCCGAGGTCGAGTAAGCCATGGGATGCGCGATCGTAGTAATCGGTCAGGCTCTCCAACGGGAAGTCGGCGTTGTCGCCGTCTCCCCACAGCATGTCGTCGATATCGGCGGCGGTAACGCCGGGTGATTCATCCGTGAAATCGAGCAGCAGCGCGAACACCCTGGGTGAACCGGTGGAGGGCAGTCCACCCTGCCTTCCCGGGGGAAGTGTCGCGAAGGGTTGAATCAGGCCCGTCCCCAGTGAATTGAGGATCAGCTTCGATTGCTGTTCGTCGAACCCCCTGGCCTTGAGTATTTTCAGTTTCAGCTTCTCCACCAGGCGCGGAAGGACGATGTGATTGCCCCTCTGCAGGGCCATTTCGAGGCTCTGCTGGAACTGCCCGCTCTCCTTGAGTAGTTGGATCTCCGCCGGAGGGGCGGATTGCAGGGCCCAGGATGGACCCGCCTGCAGGCAGAACGCCAAGCATAATGTGCTCAGAATGCTCCACAGAGATCTGAGCTTTACTGTTTGAATATTCATGTCACCTCCATACAACCGAGATGCCAGTGGCCGCGTTTGCCGTCTGTTCTCCACTCTCCCATCTGTGAATCGGGCAGGCTGCCGTTCGCGGGCCGGGCATAAAAAACGCCTATCCGCTGTTACGGATAAGCGTACAGGCCCTCGGAAAGCAGCCACAAAGACGCCGCCGGCGGCACCGGCTTTTGTAAGCGACCCGGGTTATGCTTTCATAGCCCTCCTTTCTGTCTGGCGGACAGATGGATTCTGAACGAATATCGGCATCTTTCATGCTCGACCCCGACATAAATTATAGTCGCTAGACCCTGAAATACCCCTATCCATTCATGGATAAGTGTCGTCTGTCGCCATCGGCATCGGCAGATTTCGCCCCAGCATCGCAGTGGGTCAGGAGTGAAATCGGAAGCAACGGGAAAGATACGAAAAGTCAGTTGGAAACCGGTTCTTTGGCCGTAGTTGCGTACCAAAGAATCGTGTAGAATCCTGCGCGTCGTTGCCCACACGGATGAATCCGCGGGGAAAGCGGTCGACGGGCTCCCGCTTCGCCGCAAAGAGCCGGGCGCAAGCCCGTTGGAAACAGCAGCAGAATCAGGAGAGGTGCGAGAGTGGCCGAATGGGCTTGACACGACCAGCGGCGGAGCCGCGCAGCACGACGCGCAGCGACGCCCGCAGGGTGAGGTGCGAAGCGCCGAATGAAATCA
>JAGRGU010000038.1 GCA_020445335.1 Gammaproteobacteria bacterium | reverse complement strand
CAGCTGATCGACATCAGCGGCGACAAGATGCAGTTGCTCTACGACATGCCGCTGCCGCTGGGCGAACCTCACTACGTGGTTGCGATCAAGGCTGACAAGCTGAAGCCTGCCGTGCGCTACAACTCGGGTTGGGACAGCCGCAGCGACAAGCGTTCGCCGTTCCGTACCCGTGCCGGTCGCGAGAAGGTGGAGCGCGAGGGCGACACCGTCCATGTATACGGTACGCTGATCCGTTCGCACATCACGCCTGAAATCATCGAGGTCGAAGAGGGCGATACCGTTTCACTGCACTTCACCAACCTCGAACGCGCCGAGGACGAGACCCATGGTTTCGCCATGTACAGCCAGAACGTGAACCTGTCGGTCGAACCCGGCAAGACCGTTTCCGCCACCTTCAAGGCGGAGAAGGCCGGTGTCTACCCCTACTACTGCACGGAGTTCTGCTCCGCACTGCATCTCGAGATGCAGGGCTATCTGCTGGTCAAGCCGAAGGGCTACACCGCCAAGGCCGCCCAGATGCAGGAGGGACAGGCTTACACCAAGGCTGACTACGAGAAGCAGGTGAAGACCAACGTCGATACGCAGGCCGTCATCGACTCGGTTGTCGCCTTCATCACCAGCCACAACTACAAGGACTTCCCGACTGTGGTTGCGCTGGTCGAAGATGCCATCGAGCAGCTTGGTTTTGCCGCCGAGCAGAAGAAGAAGGCTGACGAGTTTGCCGCCAAAGGCGACTACCAGAACGCAACGCTCTGGGCCGGTCAGTGGTGGCAGTATCAGGTCAAGACCGCCGACCTCGGTCTGCGCGCCAAAACCTATCTGGAAGAGAATGGTGCCAAGAAGATCAAGTAAGCGATCGGACCGCACCTGATTCGACCAACGGAGGGGGTCCCACGGGGCCCCTTCCTTTATTGAGCGTAACGGGCGAAATTACGGATCGCGGAGTTGGAAACAGGACAAATGTCACGATATTTGTCGCCATCCGTTGATCGATCTAAATGCACGCTGACAGAGATGCAGTGAAACTGAGTTTTATTCGGTGGGTCCAACTGCCCGTGCCAAACCTGCAAGCAAAACATTTCGATTTCTAAAGGAGAAACCGATGAAGAACCTGAAAACAGTTGCTCTTTCTGCCGCTGCGGTGCTGCTCTCGCTGGGTATCAGCGGTACGGCGTTGGCAGCGGACGGCGCCGAGCTTTTCAAGACCAAGACCTGCTGGTCCTGCCATGGCAAGGATGCGAAGACCCCGATCATGCCGATGTATCCCAAGCTGGCCGGACAGAATGCCGATTATGCCTTCAATCAGATGAAGGATATCAAGTCAGGCGCCCGCAACAACGGGCAAACCGCTGCGATGAAGGGAGTCATGGGCCTGGTCTCCGAAGAGGAGATGAAGGCGATCGCAGAGTGGCTCAGTGCTCAGCCTAAATAGGTTTGCGCCGCCCGCCTTGGGAGGGTAATAGCCCCTCTCAAGGTGTGGGTAAACGGTTGATTCATATCAAAGATCTGCTTTACCCCCTATGTCACACTTCAGCGCCTGGAGTACCTGGTCCACCAAGGCCGTTGACTGGTTCAGGTAGCTGTAGAGCAATCAACCCAATGTTTACGGGTAGAGGAGAAGCAATTCATGAACATTAAACCGATCATAACCGCAGTTGCCGCAGTCGTCGGGCTGGCGCTTGCGGGATTTACTTTCGCCAACGAGAAGCAGGGACAGGTCAGCGACGTCAAGGATTGGAACCTGGCCGGCGGAGAGAAGAGCGAAGCGATGCTGCTGGAGCCGGACAGGGAGCGCGGCATCGCCGTCTACGAAGTCTGCTCGGCCTGCCATCTGCTGGAGGGCTGGGGCCTGAGCGACGGCACCTTTCCGCAGCTGGCCGGTCAGCATCGCAACGTCCTGATCAAGCAGCTGACCGACATCCGTGCGCAGAACCGCGACAATCCTACCATGTACCCGTTCGCGCTGGACGATCAGATCATGGCCGTCTCCGGTTTCAAGCACGGCGAGATCAACCCGGCGCAGCTGGTGGCCGATGTCACCGCCTATATCTCCAAGCTGCCGATGAATCCGGAGCCTGGTCAGGGTCCCTGGGAGGAGGGTACGCCCGAGTTCGAGCAGGGCAGGAAACTCTACCTGGATAACTGCACCCAGTGCCATGGTGATAACGGCGAGGGCAGCGACGAGAAGTTCTATCCGCGCATCCAGGGCCAGCACTACAACTACATGCTGCGCCAGTTCGAGTGGATCCGCGACGGCAAGCGCCGCAACGCCAATCCAGACATGGTTAAGCAGATCAAGGGTTTCAGCGACAAGGATATGCAGATGGTGATCAACTACACCTCTCGCCATATGCCGGCGAAAGAGCTGCTGGCGCCCTCCGCGGATTGGCAGAACCCGGACTACGATTGATATTTAACGCTTGATCCACTCCGCGGCCGCGCAGCGCGCGGTCGCGGAGGGCCTCAACGGGCGCCGGCCGGCGGTCCCGTGGCCGACGTCGCAGTTTTCCAATCGACCGGGTGACCGGTCGACAACTCTGAAGAAGCAAACATGAACGCAGCAACCCAAAACAAACAGACCCTTCTGGTCGGCCTTCTCTCGTCGGCCGCAATCGGTCTGCTGGTCGCCATTTTCTATATTCCCACCTGGTGGGTGTCGCTGACCGCGCCGAACTACCCGGAAGAGGCCTTTCCTGACGGGGTGAAGATCCATTTCCACATGAACGGCGTCTTCAACGGCTGTTCAAAAACTGAAAAGGCAGAGATCACAGAAGAGGTCGCGCTCGACTGCGTGCACGAGATGGACACCATCAACCACTACGTCGGCATGTACCCGATCGCCGCGGGCGGGCCGGTGGAGCGCGGCTTCAGCCAGTTCCTGATGGTATTTCTTGGCGTAATGTTACTGGGCTTCATCTGCACCAGGCCTAAGATTCGCCTGGCTATCATGGCTGTGGGTTTTGCCGCGATCGCTGCCTGGATGTACCTGACGCTCTACGCTGATAATGGCCTGAAGCTGGAGAACGCCGGCTATGTCGAGGCGCTCGTGACCTCGCTTGATCAGGAGGCGAGCGGCGAAGGCGAACCGGAGATCGTCATCGGCGGTATCGTCGGTGTGCTGCGCGATTCACTGGAGGAGTCCGGTGTCAACGTGGTGTTGCCAAGTCAGGCGCAGGATAAGGTTGCCGATGCGAGCGACAAGCAGCAACTGATCGAACAGTTGCGGCTCAACTATGAGAAGGATCTGGAGCACAGGCGCGTCGGGGAACCGTGGAACGGCAGCGCGCTGCAGGTTATGACCTGGCACTACGCCAAGAGTCTGGGGCGTTACTTCAATAATCAGGACGAGATCCGCCCGATGGTGAAGAACCTGAATCTCGCCATCAATGTTGTATTCGCAGGATTGATCGGTGCTATGTTGCTGCTGCTGTTCGGCGCCCGCAAGAACTCCGGTCTGCTCTACTGGTTGCTGGTGCTGGTGCCCGCGGCACTGCCGGTATTCTTTGTCATCGACTACTCGGCTTGGCTCTGGTGGTACGGGCATACGCTGAACGACATGGGCGCCTTCTCGGTCAAGCCGTTCATGCCGACTGTTTTCGGGCAGGGTAAGGTGGCGCAGTTCGCCACACACTCCTACCCGTCCATCGGTTTCGGCGTGATGATGCTGGTGTCGGCGTTGCTGGCGGTTGCCGCGCTGATTCGCAGGAAACAGTTCGCCGGAGAGCGTTGAGCAGCGGCCCCGTCGATGGTGTGAGGTTTGTTCCGGGTGCCGCCAGGGACCTGACGGCGCTAACGCTGAATATGCTGATCTATCGGGGCCATATGCGAGACCTGTTCAAAATCCTGCTGGCGTTGGTTTCGCTTTCGCTGCTGCAGCCGGCGCGGGCGATCGCCGGCTATCCCTCTTTTCAGGCATTGATCGATGCCACCGAAGCCGGTGGTCTGCTCAGCCCGCCGGCCGGAACCTACGCCGGTCCCGCCGTGATCTCCCAGCCGATCATAATCGACGGTCGGGGAGTGGTCACCGTGGATGCCGGAGGCACGGGATCGGTGCTGTCGCTGGAGACCGACGGTGCCACGATCAAGAATCTGCGCCTGGTCAACTCCGGCGAATCGCACAACGATGTCGATTCGGCGGTGCTGGTGAAGGGTAATTTCAACGTCATCAAGAACAATGTGATCGAGAACACGCTGTTCGGCATCGACTTGTCGCAGTCTGCAAACAATATCGTGCGCGGCAATCGCATCTCGTCGAAAGATTTCGAACTGGGCGTGCGCGGTGACGCCATACGGCTCTGGTACAGCTTCAACAACAAGGTCACCGACAACGTGATCCGCAACTCGCGCGACACCGTGGTCTGGTATTCGAGGGACAATCTGATCGCGCGCAACGACGCGCGCGGCGGTCGCTACTCGCTGCATTTCATGTATTCGCAGTTCAACGAAGTGATAGACAACTATTACGCCGACAATTCGGTCGGCATCTTTCTGATGTACAGCGACAGCGTGGTGGTCAGGAACAACACCATCACCCACGCCACCGGAGCGACCGGCATGGGGATCGGCTTCAAGGAGACATCCGATGTCGAAGTCTCCGGCAACCAGGTGCTCTACTGCGCCACCGGCCTCTACCTGGATGTATCGCCCTACCAGCCGGAGACGACCAATCGTATCCACGACAACCTGATCGCCTTCAGCGGAATCGGTATTCGCTTCCTCAACGACTGGACCGGCAACGAGTTTCGCGGCAACCGCCTGAAGGGGAACATCACCCAGGTGGCGGTGGGTGGCGCACGGACCGCCAGGCGCAACGACTGGCAGGGCAACTTCTGGGACGATTACGAAGGCTTCGATCTCGATGACAACGACATCGGCGACGGCCCCTATGAGTACTACAACTATGCTGACCGGATCTGGATGGACGTACCTCCGGCGCAGTTCTTCAAAGGCTCGCCGGTGCTCGAGGTGCTCGATTTTCTCGAGCGGCTGGCGCCGTTTACCGCACCGGAGATGGTCCTTCAGGACGCCCGGCCGATGATGACGGCGACAGCGGCGGAGCAGAAAATGGCTGCGCTGCGGGTGGAACGGGAGCGCTCGGCAGCAGCCGCGGCAGCGCAGGGGCGCGGCAGCGGATTCGATGCGCTGCAGGCGCTGCGCGATTCGATGACAGAGTGATGGGTTCGGCTGCAACAGAGGCATCAGGCGATGAGTGAACGGAGAACCGGAAAACCCGCAAAGCGCGCGCTCTCGGGCAAACGCAAGGAGCAGGCGCGCCGCGAGTTTCTGCGTACTGCGGCGATGGCCACCGGGATGGTCGGTTTCTCTTTGCTCGGATTTCTGCCGGTGGTGCAGGGGAAGTCGTTGCATCTGCGGCCACCGGGAGCAGTGAAAACGGTCGACGACGAACAACAGTTTCTCGCCTCCTGCATCAAGTGTGGCCAGTGCGTACAGGTCTGTCCGGTGGAGGCGATCAGACTCGCCGATCTGGACCAGGGCTTCGCTGTCGGCACACCGTATATCGATGCGCGCGCACAGGCCTGCGACTTCTCCTGCGATGGTCTGCAGTGCGTACTCGCCTGTCCCACCGGATCGCTGAATCATGACCTCGACTACCCCGCGGATACCCGCATGGGATTTGCGCGCCTCTCCCGTCCCGGCGCCTGCCTGGCGATTCAGGGCAAGGGGTTCAGGGGGCAGGCGCGCGGACCGGACTACAGGGGGGTGCTGCGTTACGATGAGATCGATCGCTGGAATCCGATCGCGGTGGCGGACCACCCCTACGACCTGGAGCTCTGCGATCTTTGCGTGCGCCAGTGTCCAATCGAGATCCGTATCACCCAGTGCGCCGCGAAGGCGGCGCAGAAGAGCGACGAGAAGCTGGCACGAGTCGCCGAACAGGTGGGTAACGAATGTCCACCGGTACATGCGATCGCGCTGGAGGAGACTCAGATGCCCAACGGTGAGCTGCGCATGGCGCCGGTGATCAAGGAGGGGTGCGTCGGCTGTGGCGTCTGCGAAATGATCTGTCCGCCGGAGCCGCCGGCGATCGTCATCGATATCGACAAGATTACCGTTTTACCGGTGGGATGAGCCATGAGCTATTTCAGTGAATCGTTACGCCAGATGTTTGGCGCGGAACCGCACAAACCATCCAAGGAGGAGATCTCTGCGGAGGCGAGCGAGGTGCATCTGCACAAGAAGGTGAACCCTTTCTCCAGGGCGGACTTCGAAGCTGTCTATGAAACACACGGGAATGGCGGCACGAAGTGGCGCAACCGCCGTTGGGCCACGCTGATCGCCGTCAATATGCTCTTCGTCATCTCCTATTATTTCGATATCCAGATTCTGGAAGGTGCGCTGACCGCATCGCGTTTCGTGGGCTTCCACATGGCGGATCTCAACTCCGCGCTGCAGGTGATGCTGGCCTATAAGCACTTGGTGCTCAACCTGGTCATCGGCACGGTCACCGTGTTCATTCTCTGGGTATTGCTCGGGGGACGTACCTTCTGCTCCTGGGTCTGTCCCTATCATTTAATCTCCGAATGGGCGGAGAAGCTCCATCTGCTGCTGGCGAGCAGGAATCTGGTCACCGATCACAGTTTCGACCGGCGGGTCCGTTCCGTCCTTTATCTGGTATTCGCGTTGCTGGCGCTGGTCAGCGGCTACACCGTTTTCGAGACAGTTTCGCCGACCGGAATTCTAAGTCGCGCATTGATTTACGGCCCCGGCATCGCGCTGATCTGGGTCGGCCTTGTGTTGCTGGTCGAGATCTTTTACTCTCGCCGCGCCTGGTGCCGCTATGTCTGTCCGATCGGTGTCACCTATGGGGTGGTAGGCACGCTCTCGCCGATTCGGGTCAAGTACAATGTGAAGCATTGCCACCATGAAGGGGATTGCCGCAAGGTATGCCTGGTCCCCCATGTGCTGAGTATGACCATCAAGGGGCGCGCGACCAATTTTGATATGGACATCGGTGCCGACTGCACACGCTGCGGCATGTGCGTGGACATCTGTCCGACCGACTCCCTCGATTTCGTGTTGGGGTACGGCAAAAAGTCGCAATAGGTGGCATGCCAGATTGCAACGCCGCTCTGCGCGCCAATGCAGGGCGACCACACAGGTGACTCAAGGTCGACCGATGATTCAGTTCGAAAACCTCGTTAAACGGTTTCGGCGCAACCAGGTGTTGCGCGGGGTCGATCTCACCATCGAACGTGGCGACCGGGTGGCGCTGGTCGGATCCAATGGTGCCGGCAAGACCACGCTGATCCGTTGTCTGCTGGGTGAGTACACCTG
>JAGRGU010000037.1 GCA_020445335.1 Gammaproteobacteria bacterium | reverse complement strand
CCTCGATCTACAGCACCGAGAAGGATATCCGTCTGGACACGGGTCAAACCTATGAGATGGGCGGTTACGAATTTCTGTTCAAGGGTGCGCAGAGGGTCAGGGGACCGAACTATGTCGCCCATCGCGCTGAGGTCGATGTCTCCCGCGGCGGTGCCCACCTGGTCACGCTGAAACCTGAGAAACGTAACTATCAGAGCGGCATGCCGATGACCGAAGCGGGCATCGACGCCGGTCTGACGCGCGACCTGTTCGTTGCGCTCGGCGAGCCGCTTGGCGACGCCGGCGCCTGGAGCCTGCGGGTCTACCATAAGCCGTTTATCCGCTGGATCTGGCTCGGCTTCATCCTGATGAGTGTCGGCGGTGTGCTGGCAGCCACCGACCGCCGCTATTTCCAGCTCGCCCGCAAGGCGCAGGTGGTCGTTGACGGTGGCGCAGGGGTGGCCAAGGCATGAAGGCGCGTTTTCTGATTCCTCTGGTACTGTTCCTCGCGCTGGCCGCGCTGTTGGGCGTCGGACTGAGGCTCGATCCGCGCGACGTCCCCTCGGTGCTGATCGACAAACAAGCCTCCGAGTTTTCGCTACCGGATCTGTTCGATCCCGAAAAGCGGGTCGAGTCGGCGGCGATGAAGGGCCGGGTCTGGATGGTGAATGTCTGGGGCACCTGGTGTCCCGAGTGCTGGCGCGAACACGATTTCCTGCTCTATCTGGCGCGAGTGGAAAAGTTTCCGATCATCGGTATCGACTGGCGCGACGATCGCGACGAGGCGCTCAAGTTTCTCAATGACAAAGGTAATCCGTTCCTGGCCGTGGGTATGGATCCGGAGAGCGACGCGATCATGGACCTAGGCGTCTACGGCGCGCCGGAGACTTTCCTGATCGACAAGCAGGGGGTGATCCGCAAAAAGCACAAGGGAGCGATGACGCTACCGGTGTGGCGCGACGAGTTCAAACCCTTGATCGAACAGCTGGAGAAGAGTTGATGAGAGTTATGGCGTTAACCTTGCTATTGCTGATTCCGCTGCTTGTCCAGGCCCGGGTCGAGATCCACCAGTTCGACGATGCGGCGCAGGAGGCGCGCTACAAGCAGCTGATAGAAGAGCTGCGCTGCCTGGTCTGCCAGAACCAGAATCTCGCCGACTCCAATGCCGAACTGGCGCAGGATATGCGCCGCATTACCTACGAGATGGTTCGTCGTGGCGAAACCAACGAGCAGATTATCGATTACATGGTATCGCGCTACGGCGATTTCGTGCTCTACCGGCCACCGCTTCAGCGCTCCACGCTGATGCTGTGGGTCGGTCCCTTTCTGATACTCGGCACTGCGGTGCTGGTACTGGTACTGTTCATTCGGCGCCGCTCCACGGAGCAGAGCCAGCCCCTTGCGGCTGAGGATCAAAAACGCGCCCGCCAACTGCTGGACGATTGACGAACATGATGCTTTTCTGGGCTATTACCGCGGCCATGATTCTGGCCGCACTGGTTTTTATCGCGCCATCGCTGCTGCGCAGCCGAGCGAAGATCGCGACCGATCGTGATCGGCAGAATGTCGTGATCGCGCGTGAGCGCCTGGCGGAGCTGGAGGCGGAGCGTGATCAGGGCAGGCTCAGCGCGGAGGCCTTCGAGCTCTCCCGCCAGGAGCTCGAGCAGTCGCTGCTGCTGGATCTGGAGCAGAAGGAGGCGGGTCCGGGGGAGGCTGAAAATGATGCCGGCAAAGGGCGCTGGGCGTTGGCCACGGTAGCGGTTCTGGTGCCCGCGCTGACACTGGGGCTCTATCTGAAGCTCGGCACCCCGGAACTGATCGAGCCTGGGCCCGCCGCTACTACCAGCGCGCACGGCGCAGAGGGTGAATTGCCCTCGGTCGAGCAGATGATGGGCGCGCTGATCCAGCGTCTGGACGAGAATCCCGAGGACAGCGAAGGGTGGTTTCTGCTCGGGCGCACCTATCTGGCGTTGAAGGAGTATGCCAATGCTTCGGCGGCGTTTGAGCGGGTGCATGGCCTGGTAGGCGATGAGCCCGCGGTGTTGCTCGCCTGGGCCGATGCCGCGGCAATGCAGCAGCGCGGCAATCTCTCGGGCAAACCCGCCGAACTGGTGCGCAAGGCGGTGCAGCTGGCACCGAACAACGCCACCGCGCTCTGGCTGGCGGGCATGGTGGAAGAGCAGCTCGGCGATCCGGCGCTTGCGGTCAGCTACTGGGAGCGACTGGTGCCCCAGCTGCAGGGTGATCCACAGTCGAGTACCCGCGTAGCGACCTTGATCGAGCGAGCCAAGGCAAAGCTGGGCGCCGGGCCTGAACCGGCGATGCGGCAGCCGGCTGCGGAGCAGGTGAGCGCCGCCAGCGAAGCGGCCGGCGGCAAAGCGGTCAGGTTGCGCGTGGTGCTTTCGCCGGAACTTGCCGGCAGGGCGGGGCCGGATGAGCAGCTTTTCGTCTATGCCCGGGCGCTGCAGGGGCCGCGCATGCCGCTGGCCGCGGCGCGCCACAAAGTCTCGGATCTGCCACTCGAGCTGACGCTTGACGACAGTGGCGCAATGCTGCCGCAGATGAAGATCTCCAACTTCGATCAGGTGGTGGTCGGCGCGCGTGTGTCGCGTTCCGGTGGCGCGATTGCGCGCAGCGGAGATCTGCGCGGCGAGGTCTCGCCGGTGACCGTCGGCGCCGACGGGCGCATCGAGATCGTCATCGACACTGTGGTGGAGTAGCCTCCAACTGCGAAAACGGGCGCACGGAAGAGAAGGTCGAGCTCCAGCCCCGCGTCCGTTCTTTGAGCCACCGTCAGACGCTTTCGAGCGCAGCCCGCTGCGCCGCCATTATCTCGCCGATCCCCTCTTCGGCCAGTGCCAGCATCTGTTGCAGTTCCTGCATTCGGAAGGCGTGCCCCTCCGCGGTGCCCTGCACTTCGATGAAGGCCCCGGCATCGTTCATTACCACGTTCATGTCGGTTTCGGCGTTGGAGTCCTCCGCGTAATCGAGGTCCAGCACCGCTCTGCCCTGGTAGATGCCGACCGAAACCGAGGCGATCTGGCCGTGGATGGGATCGCGTTCGATGGCACCCTTTTGCAGCAGACCGCCGACCGCGTCGGAGAGCGCGACGAAAGCCCCTGAGATCGATGCCGTACGGGTGCCGCCGTCGGCCTGGATGACGTCGCAGTCGAGGGCGATGGTGCGCTCGCCGAGTGCTGTGAGATCGAGCGCCGCACGCAGCGAGCGGCCGATCAGTCGCTGGATCTCCAGCGTACGCCCCCCCTGTCTGCCACGGCTCGCTTCGCGCCCCATACGCTCGCTGGTCGAGCGCGGCAGCATGCCGTACTCGGCCGTTACCCAGCCCTGACCCTGCCCCTTCAGAAAGCGGGGTACATACTCTTCGACGCTGGCGGTACAGATCACCTTGGTATTGCCGCAACTGACCAATACCGAGCCCTCGGCGTGCATGGTGTAATTACGTTCGAAGCTGATCGCGCGCATCTGCTCCGGGGTGCGTCCACTGGGTCTCATTGCTACTCCTGACTCTCTGGTTGATGAAGGTCGATCCGATTGCGGCTATTGTCTCCGGCTCTGCCGGTTTCCGCTCATCCGGGGTCGACGAGGCCTATTCTGCAGGCAACCAGCGAAACGTTGTCACTCTCCGGTGCCCGGGACGCTGCCGCTTCGCGGGCGAGTGCCGTGACCTGTCCGGCCAGCTTTACTCCCTCGTCGCAAAGCGCGCCGATCAATCTCAGGTCGGGAATACTGCTCCAAAGACCGTCGCTGCACAACAGCACCCTGTCATCGGCGGCCAGCGGTATCTCACCATAATCGGGGACGTCCACCAGTTCGTGGTCGCCGCCGAGGCAGCGGGTCACCAGGTTGCGCGCCGGGTGAGCCGCCATCTCTTCCTGCTTGATCAAACCCTGCTGTCGCAGCCGTTCCACCTGCGAGTGATCGGTGGTCCTGACGGCTGTTCGTCGCTCGCGGAACAGATAGAAGCGGCTGTCGCCGGCGTGGACCCAGCGCACCAGTCCATCCTGCAGTAGCGCCAACACGGCCGTGGTGCGCGGCAGGATCGGTGGTGTGTTGCGTTGACCATAGCGCTGGATGCGGCGATGCGAAAGCTGAAGCAGCCGCAGCAGGAAAGCGCGCGGCTCGCTGATGGGGCCGGACTGCTGCCGCATCTGTGACCGGCAGGTATCGACGAAGATCTGCGCCGCCTTGTCGCCTCCCGGGTGTCCTCCCATGCCGTCGGCGATCCCCAGCAGCAGCGCGTTATCGCACCTCGCCATCAGGCAGCGGTCCTGGTTGTTGCGGCGGTCTCCGGTAAGCGAGCAGTGGGCGAGATCGACGACCGCGATCCGTTTTCCGGCACGATTCATCGCTGCAGAAACCCCCGCACCGGCAGTTCTGAGGTCGGACGACCGATCCCTGCCAGCAAGGCTTGCTGCATCTCCCGTGCGCTCTGCGGCCGCAACAGCGGGTCGACCTCCATCGCCCAGTCGATCACCTCCAGCAGCGGTTTCGGGTAGTGGCGCCTGAAAGCCCTTACCGCCGGGCGCATGCGGTCCTTGGCGTGGCGTTCGATGGCGGTCGGCGGTGGCCTGCCGCCGATACAGGCGCGCATGGTGGCGCCGGTGGCGTAGATGTCGCTCCAGGGACCGACGTAGCCGGAGGAGTAGTACTGCTCCAGCGGCGAAAAGCCCGGCGTGATAACCTGTGTCGGAATGCCGCGTCGGGTCTTGGCGATCTGATGTATGGCACCGAAGTCGAGCAACAGGGGATTGCCACCGGCGCGCAGGTGTATGTTGCTCGGCTTGATGTCGAGGTGAATCTGCTTCCTGGCGTGGATCAGGTCGATGGCGTCGAGCACCGGGGGGAAGACCGCCATCAGCAACGCCGCGCTCAGGCGGCCTTTGTGGCGCTTGATATAGGTTGCCAGATTGCGCCCCTGTTCATACTTCATCACCAGATAGGCGGTGTTGTTGGCCAGGAAAAAAGTGTAGACACGCACGATGTTGGGGTGTGACAGACTGGCCAGCGCCTTCGCTTCCTGAAAAAAGTGGCGCCTGCCGCGGTGAAACTGCTCGGGTGTCGCCTCGGGGGCGAGTTCGATCCGCGTCGCCTGGCCGCGCCGTGCCAGTTTGCGCGGCAGGTACTCCTTCAGAATGACCCGTTCCAGCGTGTCGACGTCCTCGGCGAGATAGATAAGGCTGAAGCCGCCGCTGCCAATCCTCTTGATGATGGAATAGCAATCGACGATCGTGCCTGGCGGCAGACTTTCTCGCGTTTCCTGCATCGAATCGGCTCTGGGTGCAAGGTGGCCTCGTGCGTTTTATCATACACAGTATAGAGAGCGGCACCGGAACCCGGTGCGCAGAAACCAGAGGTACTCCGACCATGACCGCAAGCATGACCGCATTCGCACGTATCCAGGATATGGGGGCCGAAGGGGAGCTGACCTGGGAGATACGTTCAGTCAACCACCGCTTCCTGGAGACCATGGTGCGGCTGCCGGAGGAGTTGCGCGCGCTCGATCCGGTGGTCCGCGAGGCGATCGGCCAGCGATTGGGCCGCGGAAAGGTGGACTGCTCGCTGCGCTACAAACCCGCTGGCACTGCGATGGCACGGGTCAGGGTGAACGAACGTCTGGCGCATCAGATCATCGACTCGGCAGGGCAGGTGAACCGGATGCTTCACGACTCCTCGCCGCTGCGGGCGATGGATATTCTGCGCTGGCCCGGCGTCATCGAGACGGAAGAGCAGGATATGACGCCGTTGCAGCAACGCGCCAGCGCTACGTTGTCGCGCGCGATCGATGAGCTGGTCGCGGCACGCGAGCGGGAGGGCGCGCGCCTCGCCGAACTGGTCGCGCAACGCTGCGTCGCGCTGCGCACTGAGGTGGCGCGGGTGAAGCAGCTGATGCCGGTAATTCTGCAGGCGGTCAGGGATAGGCTGCGCGCTCGTCTGCAGGAGATCGCCGCCGATCTGGACCCGACGCGGCTGGAGCAGGAGATGGCGCTGTTGGCGCAGCGGCTCGATGTCGACGAGGAGATGGACCGGCTCGCCACGCATATCGACGAAGTGGAGAAGGTGCTGCAGGACGAGGGGGCGGTCGGGCGTCGGCTCGACTTCCTGATGCAGGAGCTCAACCGCGAAGCCAACACACTGACCTCCAAGTCCAACGATGTCGAGACCACCAAGGTCGGCGTCGAGATGAAGGTTCTGATCGAACAGATGCGCGAGCAGATTCAGAATATCGAGTAGGCAAAGGTTACATACAGAAAACCCTCCGGGCGCGAGCCAGGAACGGACCGTCGACGGATTTACAGTTGCGGTCGACGGGTTGGCATCCGGAATCCGGGCATGAACCTGACCGGCGTCTCGAACAGCGGTCGGCACTGAAGGAAAACGGTAACTGATGAAGCAAGGTACCCTCTATATCGTTTCGGCCCCCTCCGGTGCCGGCAAGACCAGTCTGCTGAAAGCGCTGATCGAGAGCGACGACGGCATTCGCGTGTCGGTATCGCACACCACGCGTCCGATGCGACCGGGCGAGGCGGATGGACGTGACTACCACTTCGTGGAGAAGCCGGCGTTTCTGCAGATGGTGGAGTCGGGTGGCTTCCTGGAGCACGCCGAGGTGTTCGGCAATTTTTACGGCACCTCCGAGGCTGGGGTGCGCGAGCTGCTCGGCCAGGGGTGCGACGTGGTGCTCGAGATCGATTGGCAGGGGGCGCGTCAGGTGCGCCGGCGCTTTCCCGAGGCGGTCTCGTTGTTTGTGCTGCCGCCGACGCCGGAGGATCTGCGGCGCCGGCTGAATGCCCGCGGGCAGGACGATGCCGCGGTGATCGAGGGGCGCATGCGCCAGGCGCGCAGCGAGATGGAGCACTACTCCGAGTACGACTACCTGATCGTCAACGACCGCTTCGAGCAGGCGCTGGATGAACTGCGTGCGATCGTCGTCAGCCAGCGCCTGCTGCAACCACGCCAGGCGCAGGAGCAGCAGGAGAGACTGGCGTCGCTGCTGGCTTGAGGCTCCTGTCTGGAACCGGATATAAGTTTGGTTTATATTTACCAGTTCCGCTGAAGACCAGCGATGCCAATCCCTGTCGGCGCCAACGGTGCTGGCATGGGAGAGTTTTATTCCCGCAGCGAGCGGGATTGTCCTGGAGAGTAGAGAATGGCCCGCGTTACCGTTGAAGATTGCCTTGAGCATGTGAACAACCGCTTCGATCTCGTACTGCTGGCAGCCAAGCGGGCCCGGCAGCTGGTCAACGGCGTCGATCCGCTGCTGCCCTGGGAGAACGACAAACCGACCGTGGTGGCGCTGCGCGAGATTGCCGACGGGCTGGTCGACAACGAGACGGTCAGCGCGCGACCGGAGCCCGAGATCGAGATGATCACGGATGAGGTGGAGGTTGTCGTCGAAGAGAATCCGTCAGGTTCGATGCCGGCGGCAGACTGAGGCCAGATGTTGACATGCTGTTGTAGCTCCGACTTCGTGATGAGGCTCCCCGGCAGCGGCCGGGAGCCGGTCGATACGCTGTCGAGGTGGCTCTGATGGCACACGCAGCGGCCGATGTAACCAGCCACCAGTCGGGCAGGCCGCGCTTCCTGATCAGCGATCTCTGCGTCGCGCTCGAATCCTACCTCAACGCCGAACAGATCCGCGAAGTCTATCGCGCCTACGTTTTCAGCGCCGAGGCCCACGAAGGGCAGCAGCGCATGACCGGCGAACCCTATATCTACCATCCACTGGCGGTGGCCCGCATCCTGGCCAATATCCAGATGGACCATAAATGCCTGATGGCTGCCATCCTGCACGACGTGATCGAGGACACGGCGGTCGGCAAGGCGCAGATTGCCGAAGCTTTCGACGACGAAATCGCCGAACTGGTGGACGGGGTCAGCAAGCTGACGCAGATCGATTTTCGCTCGCGCGCCGAAGCGCAGGCGGCAAACTTCCGCAAAATGCTGCTGGCGATGACCCGTGACATCAGGGTGATCCTGATCAAGCTCGCCGATCGTCTGCACAATATGCGCACGCTCGGGGTGATGCGGCCGCCCAAGCGTCGTCGTATCGCCCGCGAGACGCTGGAGATCTATGTGCCGATCGCCAACCGGCTGGGTATCAACAGCGTGCGTATCGAGCTGGAAGAGCTGGGATTCGCCGCATACTGGCCAATGCGTCACAGAGTGATCAAAAGCGCGGTCAAGGAAGCGCGCGGTAACCGCAAAGAGGTACTTGGCGGCATCGAGTCGGCGATCAGGGCGCGTCTTTCGGAGGAGGGCTTCAGCGCCGAGGTCAAGGGGCGTGAGAAGCACAGCTACAGCATCTACAAGAAGATGAAGACCAAGAAGCTCTCCTTCTCCGAGGTGGCCGATGTCTATGCCTTCAGGATCATCGTCGATCAGCTCGACACATGCTACCGGGTTCTGGGCGCGGTACACAATCTCTACAAACCCGTTCCCGGGCGCTTCAAGGACTACATCGCGATTCCGAAGGCCAACGGCTACCAGTCACTGCACACGGTGCTCTTCGGCCCTCACGGCATTCCGATCGAGATCCAGATCCGTACCGAGGAGATGCACCGTCTGGCGGAGTCGGGGATTGCTGCTCACTGGCTCTACAAGGCAGGTAGTGGTGACGACAATCTCTCCAGCGCGGCGGTGTCCGATTGGCTCAAGCACCTTTTGGAGCTGCAGAAGGGAACCGGCGATTCGGTGGAGTTTCTCGATCATGTCAAGGTGGACCTCTTTCCCGACGAGGTCTACGTCTTCACGCCGCGCGGCAAGATCCTGGTGCTGGCGAAGGGCGCAACGGTGATCGACTTCGCCTACGCGGTCCATACAGATGTTGGCAACCGCTGCGTCGCCGCGCGCATCGACCGTAGGCTGGTACCGCTGCGCACACGCCTCTACAGTGGCCAGACGGTGGAGATCATCTGCTCGGAGACCGCGACCCCGAATCCCGCATGGCTGAATTTCGTCGCGACTGGCAAGGCGCGGGTCAACATCCGCCACTATCTGAAGAATCTGCGTCGGCAGGAGGCGATTGCGCTGGGTAGCCGGCTGCTGGAGAAGGAGCTGGCGGCTCTTGGTGGCTCGCTGCAGAGCTTCTCCAGTGAGACTCTGTCGCAGTTGCTGAACGATTTCGGCCTGGCGGACGAAACGGCGCTCTATCGCGAGGTCGGCCTCGGCAATCGCCTGCCGGTACTGGTTGCCCGGCGTCTGCTCGGCGATACCGGGAAGGCGAAGGCGGCGGTGCCGTCGGACAAGAGAGGCGCGGAGAGATCGGCCACGGCCGAGGGTAAGGCGCAGGAGGGGGGAGAAAGCGGGCCGCTGATCATTACCGGCACCGAGGGGATGGTGGTCAAGTTCGCCAAGTGCTGTCGTCCGATCCCCGGGGACCGGGCGATCGCCAGCTTCAGTCCGGGCAAGGGAATCGTCGTTCACCGGCAGGAGTGCCGCAATATCGGCGAGTTCCGCAAGCTAGACAGCCACTGGCTCTATGTACAATGGGAGGCGCAGCAGAGCAGCAACTTTCAGACCGAGATCAGGGTCGAGACCGATAACAAACCAGGCGTACTGGCGACCGTTGCCGCAGCGATATCGGCGCTCGGATCCAATATCGAGAAGGTCAATACCGATGAGCAGGATGGGCTCACTTCGACGCTGCGGTTTGTGATGTCGGTCAAGGATCGCAGCCATCTGGCCGCGATCATCCGCCAGGTGAGATCGCTACCGGCGGTGCTGCGCATCGGGCGTATGATGAGTTGAACGCGCGGGCGCGTGTGGCCCTGGCAGAAAATTTCAGGAGCGAGAGACAGATGGCAAGAGAGATCATTCACACCGACAAGGCCCCACAGGCGATCGGCACCTATTCACAGGCCGTCAAGCTTGGCACCACCGTCTGGCTCTCCGGGCAGATCCCACTGGTACCGGAGACGATGGAGCTGGTCGAGGGCGATATCGAGGCGCAGATCCGGCGCGTGTTCGACAATTTGCAGGCGGTCGCGCAGGCGGCCGGCGGAGGTCTCGTAGATCTGGTGAAGCTCAATGTTTTCCTCACCGACCTCGCTTATTTTCCGCTGGTCAATCAGGTGATGTCGGATTACTTCACCCAACCCTATCCTGCGCGCGCCGCGATCGGTGTGGCTGCTCTGCCGAAGGGCGCCGGGGTCGAGATGGACGCGGTGATGGAGCTCGGGCAGTAGCCCGGCCGCGCCCCTCCTGTCGCCGCTGCTCGTTCAGGCAGGACGGGAGATCCGCTGATGGCGCAACAAGCGCTGTTCGAACAGACGGTAGCACTGCACGAAGATGAAGGTCAGCAGCAGGTAGATGCAGCCGGCGGCGAAGAAGATCTCGATCGGCATGTAGGTTCGCGCGATGACCGTGCGCGCCATGCCGGTGAGATCCAGCAACGTGATGGTGCTGGCCAGCGCGCTACCCTTGAGCATCAGGATGATCTCGTTGCTGTATGCGGGCAGACCGATGCGGTAGGCAAGCGGCATGATGATGCGCCGATAGAGATTGAAACGGCTCATACCGATCGCCTTACCGGCTTCGATCTCCCCCTGCGGTACCGCCTGGATCGCGCCGCGCAGAATCTCGGTGGTGTAGGCGCAGGTGTTGAGGGTGAAGACAATCAGCGCACACCAGTAGGCTTCGCGCAGATAGGGCCAGAGGATGCTCTCACGCACCGCTTCGAACTGTGCCAGACCGTAGTAGAAGAGGAACAGCTGCACCAGCAGTGGCGTGCCCCGGAAGAAGAATGTGTACGCAAGCGGCATGCCGCGTACCAGCCAGTTGTCGGAGGTGCGCATGATCGCCAGCGGGATCGAGCAGATACCGCCGACCAGTACCGAGGCGAAAACCAGCTCTAAAGTCAGCAGCGATCCTTCGAGCAGTTGCGGCAGATTGTCGAATATGACGCTCCAGTTCCAGTTCATTCGGCGCGCCGCTCCATGCCTCGGCCGGCCCAGCGTTCAGCGTAGCGCTGTCCGACCATGACGATGATCGTGATCGAGAGATAGATCAGCGCCGCCGTGAAGTAGAAAGTGAAGGGCTCTTTGGTGTTGGAGATCGCAATCTGGCTTTTGCGCATGATCTCCTCCAGACCGACCACCGAGATCAGCGAAGTATCTTTCAGCAGCACCTGAAACAGATTGCCCAGTCCGGGGATGGCGATGCGCCAGGCCTGCGGCAGCACGATTCTGGTGAAGGTCTGCGCGCCGCTCATGCCGCAGGCCCTGGCCGCCTCGATCTGACCCCTGGGGATCGCCTGTATGGCACCGCGGAAGACCTCGGTGGCGTAGGCACCGAACGAGACGCCGAGCGCGATGATGCCCGCTGCCAGTGGACTCAGCTCGACATATTCATCGTATCCGAACCAGCCGGCTATCTGAGTCAATGCGCCGGCACTGCCGAAGTAGATGATCAGCACCACCAGCAGTTCCGGCAGGCCGCGTATTACCGTGGTGTAGGTTGCGCCGATCGCGTAGAGCGCGCGCCGTCTGGAGAGCTTCAGCAGCGCGCCGGCGATGCCGAGCAGCAGGCCCAGCAGCAGCCCACCCATGGCGACCTTGAGGGTCATCCAGGCGCCGAGCGCCAGTTGGTCACCAAATCCCTGAAGATCGAACAAGGTAGGGTTCCGGTCGCCCCTGCCCGAACGGCAGCATTGTGCTACCGGCCGCGCGGGCAGGGATCAGGTCGGATCAGTAGATCGAGAAGGGGAAGTATTTCGCGTTGATCCGATCGTAGCTGCCGTCGGCGCGAATCGCCTCGATCGCCCGGTTCAGACGCTCGCGTAGTTTGTCACCCTTGCGTACCGCGATTCCAATCTGATCGCCGATATCGATGGCATCGCCGATGAACTCGAAATCCTGGCCCTGATCGGAGTTGAGCCAGTCGTAGCCGGGCAGACGGTCGGTCACCAGCACGTCGATGCGGCCGGAGTTGAGATCCAGATAGGCGTTCTCCTGGGTATCGTAGAGCTTGGCGTCGGAGCCGGCCATTGCGCTCGCATGATCGGCGGCGATGGTGGCGCGCTGCGCGCCGAGAGTTCTGCCGGAGAGGTTTTTGGGATCGATGCCGGCGCCCTTCTTGGCGATCAGGCCGAGACTGTTGGAGTAGTAGCGTTCGCTGAAATCGACAGCCTTCCTGCGCTCGTCGGTGATCGACATGGAGGCGACGATGGCATCGTATTTGCGTGCCAGCAGGCCGGGGATGATACCGTCCCAGTCCTGGGTCACGAAGACGCACTCTGCATCCATCTTGGCGCACAGCGCACGCGCGATGTCGACGTCGAAACCGGCGACCTGGCCATCCTTGTCGATCATGTTGAAGGGGGGGTAGGCGCCCTCGGTACCGATGCGGATCTTGTCCGCCAGCACGCTGCCGGAGACCAGCAGCAGCGCGGCCATAAAGAGTGCGATTCTTCTCATCGGGTGGGTTCTCCTCGATCGTTGTTGTTCGGCTTCGCGCCGGGTCGCCGGCGCACACCGCGCCAATATACCCCCGCCATCCGGTGCTGTAAAACGGGCCGGAGTTCAGCCGCCGATGAACTGGCGCATGCGCTCCGAGCGGGGATTGTCGAACACCTCCCGCGCCGGACCGAACTCTTCGATATTGCCTTCGTGGAGGAACATAAGGTGTGAGGAGACGTTACGCGCAAAGCCCATCTCGTGGGTCACGACCAGCATGGTGCGACCCTCTTCGGCCAGATTGCGCATCACCTGGAGAACTTCGCCGATCAGCTCCGGATCGAGTGCCGAAGTCGGTTCATCGAACAGCATCACTTCGGGGTCCATCGCCAGTGCGCGCGCGATCGCCGCCCGTTGCTGCTGACCGCCGGAGATGTGGCCCGGATAGTAGTCACGGCGCTCGTACATGCCCACCTTGTGCAGCAGCGCCTCGGCCTCCTCGATCGCCTCCGTCCTGTTTCTCTTCAGCACATGCACGGGCGCTTCGATGATGTTCTCGAGGATCGTCTTGTGCGACCAGAGGTTGAAGCTCTGGAACACCATCGACAGCCGTGCGCGGATGCGCTGAAGCTGGCGCGGATCTGCCGCTTCGCGCAGGCCGTTGCGGCGGGTCTTCATCCTGATCAGCTCGCCGTGGACGCTGACCTCGCCTTCGTCCGGCGTCTCCAGCAGGTTGACGCAGCGCAGGAAGGTGCTCTTGCCCGAACCGCTGGTACCGATGATCGAGATGACATCGCCGGTATAGGCGGTCAGATCTATCCCCTTGAGCACTTCGTGGGTGCCGAACTGCTTCTTCATGCCGACGACCTGCAAGGCGGGTGGCTCTCTGTTCATCTCTCCGGTCCGGTGTTTGACATGGCGCTACTCTATCATTTCACCGCGTGCACGATAACTGCGCGCCTCAGTCGCCGCAGAGGGTGACGCTGACGCGACGGTCGTGCGCCTGGCTGCGATGCTCCCAAAGATAGATTCCCTGCCAGGTGCCGAGGCCGGCCCGTCCGGCGGTGACAGGCAACGAGAGATCCATCTTGGTCAGGATTGAGCGGATGTGCGCAGCCATGTCGTCCGGCCCCTCGTCTGCATGCCGGTAACGCGGGTCGCCATCGGGCACCAGACGCGCCATGAAGTGCTCCAGATCCTCGCGTACGCTGGGATCGGCGTTTTCACACAGCGTCAGCGATGCGCTGGTATGGTGGATGAAGAGTTGGCAGATACCGGTGGTGATGCCGGATTCCGCAATGATCGCGCGTACCCGGTCGGTGATGTCGTAGGTGCCGCGTCGGCGGGTTCTTACGGTAAAACTCTGTTGATGGATCATGCCTCTCTCAGCTCTGTCGAATGGCCCCGCTCAGGAGGCGACCTCGCCGATCCGCTCACGGACCGAATCGAGTTTCTGTTGTAGACCGTTGTCGCGTTGCTGACGGATGTCCAGCTTCAATGAAGCGTAGACCCGCCTGCAACCGGCGCGTTCGAGGGTCCGGTAGCAGCGCGCGACCAGCTCCAGCGCCTGCTCCGGCTCGCTGCTTTCGACGATGGTGCCCATCGCTGTGAGCCGGTAAGGCAGCCCGGAGTCACGGATCACGGCGATCACCAGGCTCACCTGTTTGCTGACGCTTTCGCCGCGGTCGGTGGGAAAGATGCTGAACTCGAGCAGGGTGGACATACGTGCTCCGGGGTTGCACTATGGGTTGGTACCCATGCTACACAATCGCCAAGGTTCTCAGTAGCCCTCCCTTCTGGCATGCTTCCGGCCGTTGACCGCGATTCAGGGAGCAGAGTTGAGCGCCGTTCCACAACAGCCGCCGCTGCATGAGACACCGGTAACCGATCTGAAGGGTGTAGGCCCGCGCAACGCCGAGCGACTGGCGAAGATCGGCGTGACCACGGTGCAGGACGTGCTGTTCCATCTGCCGCTGCGCTATCAGGACCGCACCCGGGTACAGGAGATCGGCGCGCTGCGACCCGGCGATCAGGCGGTCGTCGAGGGGCAGGTGCAGACCACCGAGATCCGTTTCGGGCGCCGGCGTTCGCTGCTGGTAACGCTCGTCGACGGCAGCGGCTCGTTGACGCTGCGTTTCTTTCACTTCACCGCGGCGCAGCGGGAGGCGCTGGGCAGCGGCGTGGTGCTGCGCTGTTTCGGCGAGGTGCGCAAGGGACCGGGCGGGCTGGAGATGATCCATCCCGAGTACAGCCGCGAGCAAGAGGCCGAGCCCGGTTCGCTGGAAAGCTCGCTGACACCAATCTATCCCTCGACCGAGGGGATGCATCAGCTGAGCTGGCGCGGTATCACCGACAAGGCGCTCGCGCTGCTGGAGCGGCAGCCGGAGCGGTTGCCGGAGTGGTTGCCGGCACAGCTGCTGGAGCGCTATCGGCTGCCGGAGCTGGTGCCGGCGCTGCGTTTTCTGCACCGCCCCCCCGCGGATGCCTCGCTCGAACTGCTGTTCGCCGGCGGCCATCCCGCGCAGCAACGGCTGGTATTCGAGGAGCTGCTGGCGCATCGGCTCAGCCTCGGTCTGTTGCGTCGCCAGCGACGTCGGGTTGCGGCACTGGCGTTAACCGGCGATGGCGGGCTGCGTCGGAGGTTGGTGCAGCGGCTCGGCTACAGCTTGACGGCTGCGCAGCAGCGGGTCGGCGCGGAGATCGCAGCAGATCTCGCCGCCGCAAGGCCGATGATGCGACTGTTGCAGGGCGATGTCGGTTCCGGCAAGACTGTGGTCGCGGCGCTGGCGGCTCTGCAGGCGCTGGAGGCTGGTGCGCAGGTGGCACTGATGGCGCCCACCGAGCTGCTTTCGGAGCAGCATTTCCGGACTTTCCGTGACTGGCTCGAACCCCTGGGACTCCCGGTTCTCTGGCTGACCGGACGGCTCAAGGGGAGGGCGCGCAGCGAGTTGTTGGCTGAGCTGACGAAGGATCTGCCGGCTGTCGTGGCCGGAACCCAGGCGCTGTTTCAGCAGGATGTCCGCTTTGCCCGGCTGGGGCTGGTGATCATCGACGAGCAGCACCGCTTCGGCGTGCATCAGCGCATGGCGCTGCGCGAAAAGGGGGAGCGTGGGCGCGCCGTACCGCACCAGCTGATCATGACCGCGACACCCATCCCGCGCACTCTGGCGATGAGCGCCTATGCAGACCTCGACCTGTCGGTCATAGACGAACTGCCGTCGGGCAGAAAACCGGTCGCCACGGTCGTGGTTCCGGCTAGTCGGCGCCAGGCGGTGATCGAGCGGGTGCGGGCGGCCTGCGCCGAGGGGAGACAGGCCTACTGGGTCTGCACGCTGATCGAAGAGTCCGAGGCGCTGCAGTGTGAGGCGGCGGAAGCGCGCGCGCGGCAGCTTGCCGAACAGCTCCCGGATCTGCGCATAGGCCTGGTGCACGGGCGACTGAAGGCAGCGGACAAGGCGGCTGCTATGCAGGCGTTTCAGGCGCGCAACCTGGATCTACTGGTGGCGACGACGGTGATCGAGGTCGGTGTCGACGTGCCAAATGCCAGCCTGATGATCATCGAGAACCCGGAGCGCTTGGGGTTGGCGCAACTGCACCAACTGCGTGGAAGGGTCGGCCGTGGCAGCACCGAGAGCCATTGCGTGCTGATGTATCAGACGCCGCTCTCCGGCAATGCACAGCAGCGACTGGCGGTGCTGCGCGAGAGCAACGACGGTTTTCTGATCGCGCAGAAGGATCTCGAACTACGTGGCGCCGGTGAAGTGCTGGGTACCCGTCAGACTGGCGAGATGCAGTTCCGCATCGCCGACCTGGTGCGCGACCAGGCGCTGCTCGACGACGTCGCCGCGGCCGCTGACCGGCTGCTGCAGGCGCACCCCGAGCGGGTGCCACAGCTGGTCAAGCGTTGGCTGGGGAGGCGTCAGCAGTACATCAATGCCTGAACTCTGCGATAATGCGCCAGTTTTGAATTCCGCTCCCATCGAGAAGCAGTCGTGAACCCTAACGATCCGCCTTACGCCCACCTGGAACCCAACTGGCAGGGCCGGGGTATGCTGCGTCATGCCCAGATACCCGATCAGATCTACCCCTGGTTATGGGACCGGGCGTCGTTGACGGCGCGGTTGAAGAGCGCCTGCCGCGACGCCGGGTTCAGTGTGCGGCTATTGCGCCAGGGTTGGGGGCGACCGCTCTACAGCGAGGCGCGGCTGCTCGAGATGCGCCGTGGCGGCAGGGCGATCGTGCGCGAAGTACAGCTGCTGTGTGGCGATACCCCCTGGGTCTTTGCGCGCACACTGATACCGGCGGTATCGCTGCGTGGTCCGGCGCGTCGCCTGGCCCACCTCGGCGACCGACCGCTCGGCGAGGTACTGTTTGCCGATCCGCGCATGCGTCGCGGCGAAACCCAGGTGGCGCGTCTATTGCCGCGGCATCCGCTGTTTGCCACCGCGACCCGCGGTCTGGTACCGCGACCGGGTGAGATCTGGGGGCGGCGCACGCTCTTCTATCTCTCCAGCAGGCCATTGCTGGTCAACGAGATATTTCTCCCTGGACTGCCTAGGAGCCCGAGATGACGCGACCCGGTATGAAAGTGAACCTGAGTCTCGGTAAGCCCTCGCTGAAGGAGCGGTTGATCGGTTACGCGATTCTGGTGCGCCTGAATCGACCGATCGGTATTCTGCTGCTGCTGTGGCCATCGCTCTGGGCTTTGTGGATGGCTGGAGAAGGGGAGCCGCGCTGGAGCGTGGTGCTGATCTTCATACTTGGTGTTGCGCTGATGCGCTCCGCGGGCTGTGCGATCAACGACTATGCCGACAGGGATATCGACGGCAGGGTCGCACGCACCCGCCATCGGCCACTGGCGGTCGGGCTGATAACACCGAAAGAGGCCTTGGGCGTCTTCGTCGCGCTGAGTCTGGTGGCGTTCATGCTGGTGCTGCTGCTCGACTGGAAGACCATCGCGATGTCGTTCGTCGCGGTGGTGCTGGCGGCAGTCTATCCATTCATGAAGCGCTACACCCATCTGCCGCAGTTGGTGCTCGGCATGGCCTTCGGTTGGGCCGTGCCGATGGCGTTCGTGGCGTTGACCGGAGGTGTCTCGGAGGCCGGCTGGCTGTTGTTCGTGGCCACCGTGATCTGGGCGCTGATCTACGACACCCAGTACGCGATGGTCGATCGCGACGACGATATCAAGATCGGCGTCAAATCGACTGCGATTCTGTTCGGCGAACATGATCGTCTGATGATCGGCATCCTGCAGCTGACCATGCTGGGACTGATGCTGATGGTGGGCACCAAACTGGAGTTTGGCCTGGCCTATCACATCGGCCTGGTTGTCGGCGCGCTGATGTTCGTCTGGCAGCAGATCCTGATCACGGATCGCCAGCCGCAGAATTGTTTCGATGCGTTTCTGAACAACAACGCGTTCGGCATGGCGATCTTTATCGCGGTGGTGCTGGAGTATCTGCTGCGGACCTAGCGGTGCGGATGAATAGCGCCAAGGGAGTGAAAAAGGAGATATGGAAAAGGGGGCGGACCCGATGTGTGGGTCCACCCCTTTTCTGGCCTTTCGGCCAGCTTCAGAGTCAGGCGGGAAGCATCAGACGGCGGAAGCCTTAAGCTCTTCCCACT
>JAGRGU010000151.1 GCA_020445335.1 Gammaproteobacteria bacterium | reverse complement strand
GCGGACTTCGAACGCGGCGCAGACACCACCGAGCGCATGGGCCCACTACGTGCCACCGCGCAGGGCTGGTTCAGCGCTGCGGAGGTGAAACGGGCGGCGCTATTCAGTTTCGCGCTTGCCTTCCTGCTCGGCATCTATCTCGCGTGGCTGGGTGGCTGGCCCATCGTCGCAATTGGCAGCAGCTCGCTGATCGCCGGCTACGCCTACACCGGCGGACCGCGACCGATCGCCTACAGCGGCAGCGGAGAGCTGTTCGTTCTGCTTTTTTTCGGCATCGTCGCCGTAACCGGCAGCTACTATCTCCAGGCCGGTACCCTGTCGCTAAACGCCTGGTTGACGGCCGCCGCGATCGGGCTGTTGGCCGCCGCGGTGCTGCTGGTCAACAACTACCGCGACCTCGACACCGACCGTGCCGCAGGCAAACTGACGTTGGTGCATTACCTGGGAAGGAAGGGCGCGCAACGGCTCTACTCGCTGCTGTTGCTGCTGCCGTTCCTGCTGCCCCTGCTGCTGCAGCCGCGCCTGCCGGGGAGCTGGTCGGTGCTGCTGGCACTGCCGCTCGCCTGGTATCTCAGACACAGATTCATCACCGAAGAGCACGCCGAGCGGTTCAACCGCATCCTGGCCGCGACCGCGATGCTGCAGCTCGGGTTCGCGCTGCTGCTGGCACTGGGTCTGTTGCTTGCGGTTGATCTGGATTAAGGCCGACTCGAGGCTTGGCGGCTCTAATACCCAACTCATATACTCAAGTTAATCGGTATGGGCCTCTCTTTCGCGCCCACGTCGCTCAAGCAAGAGACTCTGAAATGCTCCAACTGCCGTTGTTGCTGTTGATTTTTGTCGTCCCCCTTGCCTGGGGCGATACGGCACACCGCTACGACGCCGAGAACGGCCAGGATATCAACGAACTCTGCGCCGGCTGCCATGGTGAATTCGGCGAAGGGGGAAGCGACGGCGAATATCCGCGCCTCGCCGGTTTGCCGGCCGACTTCATCGCACGCCAGCTGCACCTGTTCCGCGACCGTCAGCGCCCCAATCTCGCGATGATCGAGTACATTGACGAACGCCAGATGCCCGACCCGGACATTCAGGACATCTCCCGCTACCTGGCCGGCATTCGGCTTCGCACCAAACTGCCACCGGCGAACGAGAGCGATCCCGGCTTCGATGCCTATGCCCGCCTGCTGGAGGCGAAGCAGGTAATGCAGATCCCCAGGGCCGAAGGCGATCAGGAGCGCGGCGGGAAGCTCTACCGCAAGGAGTGTGCGAGCTGCCACGGCAAGCTGGGCGAAGGAGACCGGCAAGAGGCCGTGCCGATGCTGACAGGGCAGTATACCGACTACCTCTGGCGCCAGGTGCACAAATACCGTGAGGGGGTGCGCATCCACGACCCTGAGGCGCCGGAGGACCGCCTGCTGCTGGAGTTCAACGACGACGAACTGCAGGATATCTTCGCCTATCTTTCGATTCTCGACGACTGAAGCGCAGCGCTGACTGCGACCGTCTACGGAACTCTGTTAGGATTGGGCGGTTCGACTACCCGACTGACATAATCGGCAACCCCACCAATGCGCATCTACATGCAGACCATGTACGCCCCCGAGCAGCCGCTGCGATTCTATCATCTGCATCTGCAGCCGGACCTGCTCGGCGGCTGGACCCTGGTCAGAGAGTCCGGCCTGCAGGGAGCGAAGGGCAAGGTAACACGTGAGTTCTTCGCCGAGCGCGAAGCGGCGGAACGCAAAATGATGCAACGTCGCGACATGCAGCTGAATCGCGGCTATCGCGTGGTTTTCCGCGAAGGCAGCGCCAGAAGCAGCGAGTAACCGCTCACTTTCACATCAGGGCGGAGGGGGTCTTCGATGCCTTTGTTGGCGGTGAGAACACTCGACCTGCGCAAAGCGGTGGCATCGGGTGGTTGCCTGACGGCTTCTGAGTCCGCTGCATGACAGATCCTCCCTCCCGGCAGGGAGAGGGTAGCATTCATCTTCAGGCTGGAGACCGGACACCCGCACCCGACCGGTCAATGCTGCATCTTGCCGTGCTGCATGCCCTCCATCTTGTGCGGCATCATTTTCATCGCAATTCTGCGCACAGGCACTCTTATCTGCTTGCTGCTGCCATCCTCGAAGGTGAGGGTCAACGAGAGTTCGCTGCCCGGTGCCAGGTCGGAGTGCAACCCGATCAGCATGACGTGCAGGCCACCGGGTTGCAGCCGCGCCTCCCCTCCGGCGGGGATCTCGATGCGTGCCACCTGGCGCATCTGCATCATGCCGTCGCTCATGGTGTGCGTATGCAGCTCGGCCACCGCGGAGACGGAACTGGCGGCTGTCACCACCGCATGAGCCACAGCCGCGGAGTTCTGCATCAGCATGAATGCCGCGCTGTTGGCCTGGCCCGGCGGCACCGCGCGTGCATAGGCGTCGGCGACGGCGACCTCATCGGCGGCGCTTCCGGCGAGGACAGCGCCGTGCAGCAGGATTCCGGCGCACATTGCCAGCAGTGCATTTACTCTTCCCATTGTTTCCCCCTTGGTCGATTGGATTTTCGATTGCTGTATCTGTCGCGACCCGCTATTGCGGTTGCGCCAGCAGACGCCTCAAGGCAGCGAGCAGATCGACCGGGGGGGTGCCGTGCGCCAACACCTCTGCCAGCACTCCGTTGCGGTCGATCAGGTAGGTCTCAGAGCTGTGGTCGATGAGATAGCCCATCGCCGAAGCGCTCTCGACCTTGCGATAAGCGGCACCATAACTCTCAACGATGGGGTCCAGGCGGGCCTTGTCGCCGGTGATGCCCAGAATCGATGGATGGAAATACGCTCCGTAACTCTGCAGATGGGCCAGCGAGTCGCGCTCCGGATCGACGCTGACAAAGAGCCCCTGAAAGCCGGCAAGCTCCTCGGCGCTCAACTCGTTGACCGCCAGGCTGAGGAAGCCGAGACTGGTGGGGCAGACGTCGGGGCACTGGGTATAGCCGAAATAGAGCGCCACCACCTTGCCGCGAAACTGCTGCAGCGAGACTGGTCCGGCGTGCGAGTCCAGCACGAAATCGCCGCCACGCGGTCGTTCGCGCAGATTCAGCGTGGTCTGGACCGCAGGGCTCCAGTACAGCAGCACCCAGCCCAGCGTCGCGATCAGTAGAAAGATCGCGAGCAGCGCGAGCCGATTGTGCCCGGTCACGCTCAACGCGTCGGAAGCTCGACGCCCGGCTTGACGGTAATGAAGCGGTAGGGTGCGGCGATCAACCCGTCGTCGCTTGCCACCAGCACCCGCGCCTCCCACTCCATCGCGTCGCGCACGCAGACCGGTATCATCCCCGGACCGCTGAAATGCCCCTGCGACAGCCGGCTCAGTCTGGGGCGATTGAAACCCATGTTCATATCGACCCCCTGAAAGTCGATCTCCACCGAATCAGCCGGGATGCCCTCGACTTTGACATCGAGCGTCAACGGCTTCACCACCGGGATCTCGGCCGGCGAGATGGCAAAAGTGACGCGCCCGCCCCCGGGCAGATCGCTGCTGCAGGGACCGGCACGCAGATCGCAGGCCGGATCCAGTGGCGCGACACGCGCCACTTCCGGATTGAGCAGCGGCATCACCTTGTAAACCGCCACAGCCGCGAGTAAAAGGAACAGCAGCATGACGGCAATCCACAGTTTGTTCACTCGATGGAGCTCCGACAGGGTTGGGGAATGGTATCCTGACCGCGATCTCTCGGACATCGCTCCACCCGGCATGGAGCAGATCTTTCGCCCACTCCGCCAAGAGTCGCGTGATCGGTGTGTGAAATCACATCTGCATGAGGCATTTGACGCGATCTAAGGAAGATCGGAGCGGCGGAAGAGAAAATAACCGATCGACGCGCAGAGGGTGCCCAACAGCGCCGGGTAGAGCAACGCGTAGACGATGTATCCGGTTTGGCCGAAGTTGTCCAGGATCACGTAGGCCGACGGGCCGAGCAGTACCAGCTGGGGATCGAACAGCATCATGCTCGCGGTGCGGAAAACCTGCATCGGATTGGCCAGGGCGATGGCGACCGCCGACTCGGGCGGTAGGTGCTCCTGAATCATGATGCCGAGCAGAATCAGATCGAGAAACAGCAGCAGCGTCAACCAGACGACGAAAGCCGCACCCTGCGCCACATCCGACGATCGCGCGATCGTCGATATCAACATCGCGATTCCGAGAAAACACCAGGCCAGCACCATCAGCAGGCCGGTATAGTAGGTGAGTATATCCCAGGGGATATCGGCGCCCTTGACGACACCCCAGACAATCGCCCCGACCATCGCCAGAAAGACCGGCAGGAA
>JAGRGU010000036.1:24876-45221 GCA_020445335.1 Gammaproteobacteria bacterium | reverse complement strand
GGCTCTATAGTGGCGATCGCTGACAATTTTCTTCGTTTTTCTTATAAGCAGCTTTTCTGGCAGCTTCTGAGCGTTGCTCTCCAACTTTTAGAGTCCCCGATAGGGGATCCGTAAACCCCCCGCCTTTAGGCGGCGGATAGGTCCGGTGGTATAACCTCGGTGCATGGAATCGTACAAAAGTGGCAGCCATACGGTGTGGGACTGCAAGTACCACCTGGTGTGGACAACGAAGTACCGGTATCAGGTACTGGGCGGTGATGTCGGGCATCGGTGCCGGGAATTGCTGCGCGAGATAGCGCGCAGCAAGGAAATGGTGATCTACGCGGGGTCAATCAACCGGGATCATGTGCACATGCTGATAGGGATTCCGCCGAATATGTCGGTGTCCAAGGCGGTGCAGTATCTGAAAGGGAAAAGCTCGCATCGGTTGCTAACGGAGTATAAGGCGCTACGAAAGCGATACTGGGGTCAGCACCTATGGGCGAGAGGTTACTGGGTAGCGAGCAGTGGCAATGTGACTGATGAGGTGTGGCAGGAATACATCAAGCATCAGACGCCGCCCGAACCGGACGATGATTTTCATGTTGTGTAGCGACAGCCGTCGGCCGAAGTGCCGACTGATCCGGCTTTCAGCCGTAACCCGAAGCCACCGGCTTTAGCCGGTGGAGTATTCACTTCAACCAGCTTAACCATCTCTTCGTTTCTTTGATTAAGTTGCTTGCTGTATTTCTCCAGTTCGGATTCTAGTGGCTGTATAGCTAGTAGTCTCTCAGCATAACAGAGTGCATCCAACGCCTTCGATGCGTATCCCTCAGCAATGGATAATCCAATGGCATTCTCTTTGTAAGTTGGCTTGTACTCTGTCCAATTCAAGCAATCCGCAATCTTCCATAAAGATAAAACGGCAAACATTTTATATTCTTGCATGTCCTCTAAATAGTATCTGTCAAAATAATCTTTGAGGACTCCTACTTCGTCAATAAAGAAGCTGATGCTTTCATCAAAGTGATCTTCATCCTGTTCTTCAATAGAAGATTCAAACAAAGAAAATCGAGAGATATCGGTTTCGGTGTTTTCTGTATCGCTGATGAAGTCTTCTAGTGCCGCCGCACTTTCATCTTCTGGATGAACCATTGCAACATACTCTTGTTCAACCTGCTCATAAATTATCCAATCTATGCTCAGTGCGATAGATGTTATCTCCCTAAGGCTTTTATCTTTTAGTAGATCTCTAGCACGTGACGCGACAATGTTGAGAACGAAAAAAGGACCTAGCGGAATCTTTCCGGTTAGAGGATTAAACTCTTCGAATTGCCTCCAGTAACTCATTGTTGGTCCTCAGATGCAGATGCCTATGACTTGTTATCCGTAGGAATACTAAGAAGTCCAGTGTAGTATATCCGCAGTACATCCGGAAGCCACAGCGGGCGAGGGGTTAATCAATGGTGGCAATCAAGTCCGAGACGATAACCGTGCGGATTGAGCCAGCCGTCAAGGAAGGACTAAAAGCAATGGCGGAGCAGGAGCGACGAAGTCAGGCAAACATGATTGAGATCATGATCAGGGACTACTGCAAACGGAACGGAATCAGGATCGATGAAGGTAATGGCTACCGAAGCTGATACTCGCGCTAACTTCATCGATCCTGCACTGGCAGTTGCTGGATGGAGTAGTGATCAAGTCATCCGTGAGTTCTATTTCACCGATGGTCGCAAACTCGCTGGCAATCAGCGCGGTAGTCGTTGCTTCGTCGACTACCTGCTGCATAGCGAAAATCGTCACTTGGCGATCATCGAAGCCAAAAAACAGTCAATTCACCCCACTCAAGGGCTGCAGCAGGCCATCGACTATGCCAGCAAGCTCTCAATCCGTTTTGTCTATTCTACTAACGGTGAGCAGATTTACGAGTTCGACCTTGAAGCGGGAAAGGGCGACTACACGGAAAGCTACCCGACGCCTGCACAATTGCTAGCCCGCTACGCCAGTACAACGACCGACCAGGCAAGAGCATTCAGAGACATCCCGTTTCACCTGGAAGCCGGAATGCGTCCCCGCTATTACCAGGAACTGGCCGTACATGCCGCAACGGATGCCATTGGTGCTGATAAGCCGAGAGTATTGCTGACACTGGCAACCGGCACAGGCAAGACTTTCATCGCCTTCCAGATCGTCCACAAACTGTTCCAGGCGCGCTGGAATCTACAGGAGCCGGGGTCACGTCGCCCTCGCGTCCTTTTTTTGGCCGACCGCAACATTCTCGCTGACCAGGCCATCAATACGTTTAACCCCTATGAAAAGGACTTGGTAAAGATCGATGGGGACGAGATCCGCCGCCGTAATGGTGTAGTGCCAACCAACGCCCATATCTTCTTCGCCATCTATCAAGCCATCGCCGAAAGGGAAAACATCGGCGGCTACTACAAAGAATATCCCGCTGACTTCTTCGACCTGATCATCATCGACGAATGTCACCGGGGCGCGGCCAACAATGAGGGTTCCTGGCGCGCCATCCTGGAGCACTTCGCCCCCGCCGTTCATCTTGGTCTCACCGCCACCCCCAAGCGCACGGATAACATAGATACCTACAACTATTTTGGTCATCCCGCCTATGAGTATTCGCTCAAGGATGGCATCAACGACGGCTTTCTCACCCCCTACCGGGTCAAGCGCATTCGCACCAACCTTGATGAACTGGTGTTGACCGTTGATGACGAGATCATCAAGGGCGAGTCTACCCAGGATGTCTACGACACCAAAGACTTCGACAACAAGATCGTTGCCGATCAACGAACTGAATTGGTTGCCCAGGCCATCCTGCAGAATATCAACCCGCTGGAGAAGACCATCGTCTTCTGTATCAACCAGAACCATGCCCTGACCATGCGGGACATGATCAACAAACACAAAACCGTAGCCGATCCGCACTACTGCGTGCGAGTCACCAGCGACGAAGGCAAGCCGGGGCGTGATCTGCTGGAACGCTTTCAGGACAATGACCGGGATATTCCGACCATTCTCACCTCATCCCAGATGCTCACCACCGGGGTCGATGCTCGCAACGTGCGCAATATCGTGCTGGATCGCGCCATCGGCTCCATGGTCGAGTTCAAGCAGATCGTTGGGCGCGGCACTCGCATCTTCGAGGGAAAGGACTATTTCACCATCGTCGATTTTCGCGGGGCCACTAATCGCTTTTACGATGAGGACTGGGATGGTGACCCGGTAGCAGTCGAAACGCCGCCGGCTGTGGATGTGAATGAACCTCCACCACCTCCATATGGGGGTGGGGTGGGAGACGACGCAGACCAACCACCAGGTAATACCGGGGCAGACGGCGATACACCACCGGAGAAGCTCACCGTGCGCCTCAGCGCCGCCCGTGAGCTCAAGGTCATCGACGTAGAGATCCGCTACATCGATGAAAATGGGCGTCCGCTTTCCGCCCAACAGTTTGTCGAACGCCTGATGGTCAAGCTACCGGGCCTGTTCTCTTCCGCCGAAGAGCTGCGCGAAACCTGGTCTGACCCGGATCAGCGCGAGGCCTTGCTGCAAAAGCTCGCCCAAACAGGTTTCGATGCCGAACAACTCGCCACCCTGCGGCGCATGTTCGCCGCTGAACAAAGCGATCTGTTCGACCTGCTCGCTTTCCTCGCCTTTGAACAGCCGATGGAGACCCGCCGGGCGAGGGCAGAGGCCACCCGTACCAACAGCGCCTTCTTCGAACAGTTCGAACAGCAACCGGCCCGCGATTTTCTCCATTTCGTCTTGAATCGCTATGAGGAAACCGGCGTCGCAGAACTTGCCCGCGACCGTATGCCTGGACTGATCAAAATGTCGGGGCTGGGCACTACCCGTGATGCCTCCCGAGCCTTTGGTGGCAGCCCAGCCAATGTGCTGGCCGCCTTCCGTCAACTGCAACACCAGCTCTACTACAGGGCCTAGATCATGGACCTGACACTAGCACCCAATCCACTCCACAACGCGTGGCAGATCCTTAGCGTCGACAAGGTCGCCACCCTGATAGGAGAGAACGGCTCCGGCAAGTCCTGCATCCTGCAATCCATCTTCGACACCAAGTTGGCCAGGAATGATTTTGAAGAACTCCGAGTGGTCTGTTTCTCTTCGGGCCAAAACGAGAACTTTTCCGAACGCTTTAGCCGCTATCTCAGCCAGGAGCGGAGGGCCGGTCGATCACTGAACCTGGAGTGTTTCTACTTCGACAAGTCCTGGTCAAAATTGCTGATCTTTTTGGCTACCTGCCTCCACTCCGGTGGCAAGGTAAGGGACTTTCTGCGCACCAGCGGCTACGTGGAAGAGCAGGAGGTTACAGCGACCAAGTCCGATGACACCAGCTCCCGCCTCATCATGAAGTTCAAGGTGGATAGACGCTACGCAGACCGCGTACAGGAGGCGTTGAAGGATGAGGCCCGGGGTGAAGTGGAAACACTGCGCAGCACGCCCTATTTTCGCTCGCTGGCCAGTTTCATCGAAAAGAATGTCGATGAGCAGTACGATTTTGAACAAGCCCTGCGCAAACGTTCTGTCGAATTGAGTTCGCGAAGGCTGCTGGCCGCTTCCTATGTATCCGAGCGTCCCGAAGACGATGAGGGTGGAGAAGAGCAGGCACAACAACAGATTCAGGATGATCCCACCGTCAGTTTCTTCACCCAGGCGGCGGATAATAACTATTTCCTCGACAGGGAAGGATTGAAACTGGGTTTGAAAGACGGACTGGAGCTGGACCAGCTTAGTGATGGGGAATACCAGCTCCTGTTTCTCTACGCGCTGATCGACCTGTTCGATGCCGAAAATACCCTGTTCCTGCTCGACGAGGCAGACTCCCATCTGCACTACCAGAACATTGATCGTCTCTGGGGAATCCTGAAACGGCTACAGGGTAGGGCCATCACCACAACCCACCTGCTCGATTCGATTACGGCCAACGAGTTTCACGCCATCAAGGTGGTGGAGCAGGGACGCATTCGGGATGACGACAAGCTCAAGCAGCTCATCGCCCGCCTCAGCATCCTCTCACGCGCTACCTCGGTGGAGTATGAGGTCTGTGCCAAGATCGCCCACATGGCTTTGCTGGATGACTACAACGACTGGGAGATATTCCTGCGACTTGCCGCCCGAAAAGGGCTGGATACCTCGCGATTAAACAGCGTCTATGCCTTTAAAAAGTCATCCAGCTATGCCAATGAAAATGAGTCCTTTGGCAAAGCTAAGATCCAGTGGGCGGAGAATCTCAGCAAAGTCGAGTGCGCTCTGGCGACAACCCAGGTCTTCCTGATCTGTGATCGTGACGAGGCAACGCTTGATGTGGACCCGCAATCAGGTGTGAAAGTGCGGGGACCGCAATACCGAAGACAAATCAATGCAATTCGTTGGCCGGGCGGAGTGAATGTCTCGGTTCATCTCCTCGCATGGCGACGCCGAGAGATAAAGAACTATCTACTATCCTATACCGCACTTAGCCATCATGGGGTGTTGGGTGAGATTAATGGCGATGATTTAGCCGTTGCCAGCCATTTAACGCCTAACGATCCTGGCGACAACGAAGGTATTCGTAAGTTGAACGTCAAAGAGACAGTGAATCCGTTTGTAAACGAGGATGGGATGGGTCTGAACTCTGAGATGCTTCAAGGTTACATCGACCTGATCCCACCAGATGAGATCAGCGAAGACATCAAAAACATGTACAACTTCATCGTGAGCAAACTGTAAGCGCCCATGTCACTACAACAAAAAATCGACCGTATCACCGACATCCTGCGCCGGGATGACGGCATCTCCGGCGCCATGCACTACACCGAGCAGACCTCCTGGATTCTGTTTCTCAAGTTTCTCGATGACTACGAGGCGGAGAAGGCGGACGAGGCGATCCTTTCCGGTGTCGAGTACACCCCGGTATTGGATGAAGAACATCGTTGGTCTCACTGGGCCTGCCCCAAGACCGCCGACGGCAAACTGGACATCAACAAGGCCCTGACCGGTGATGACCTGCGTGGGTATGTCAACGGTGAGCTGTTTCCTTATCTCAAGGCTTTCCGCAATGATAGCCAGGCTGACCCCAACTCCTTCCGCTACAAGATTGGCGCGATCTTCGAGTACTTGGACAACAAGATCGCCTCCGGCCATACCCTGCGCGAGGTGCTGGACATCATCGACACGCTCAACTTCCAGTCTGAAAGCGAGCTGTTCGAGTTGTCCCAGGTCTACGAGGGGCTGTTGCAGAACATGGGCGATGCTGGCGGCTATGCCGGGGAGTTCTACACCCCGCGCCCGCTGATCCGCGCCATCGTTAAGGTGATTGACCCACAGCCGGGCCAGAGTGTCTACGATGCCGCCGCCGGTTCCTGTGGCTTCCTTATCGAGGCCTTCGAACACCTGAAGGCCATGCGTCAACAGCTCACCACCAGCCAGTGGGATCAGATTCAGCAGCAGACCTTCTACGGCTATGAGAAAACCACGCTGGCCTACGTCATGGGCATGATGAACATGATCCTGCATGGCATCGAGTCGCCCAACCTCTACCGCCAGAACACCCTCACCCAGAACATTCGCGATATTCAGGAGAAGGACCGCTTTGCTCTCATTCTTGCCAACCCGCCCTTCGGCGGAAAGGAGAAGGCGCAGATCCAGCAGAACTTCCCCATCCAGAGCAACGCCACCGAGCTGCTGTTTCTGCAGCACTTTATGAAGTCGCTCAAGAGCGGCGGCAAGGCCGCCATCGTCGTGCCCGAGGGGGTGCTGTTCCAGACCAACAGCGCCTTCACCCAGGTCAAGCAGGAGCTGTTGGAGCACTTCAACCTGCACACCATCCTCAGCCTGCCCGCCGGGGTCTTTCTGCCCTATTCGGGGGTCAAGACCAACGTCATCTTCTTCGAGCGCAGTGGTGGCACCACTGAGACCTGGTTCTACGAATGCGAGCCGGAACAGAAGCTGACCAAGAACAAGCCGCTCAACGATGGTCACCTGGCCGAGTTTGTCGAACTGTACGGCCAGCGCACCACCACCGACCACTCCTGGACAGTGCCGGTGGACAAGCTCAAGGAGGATTACGACCTCTCTGCCAAGAACCCGGCCAAACAGATCGATGTGGAACACCTGCCGCCACGCAAGATTCTGGAGCTGATTCAGGAGAAAGAGACGGCGGTGACCAACCTGCTGGGCGAGATCGACGAACTGCTGGGGGAGCGGTAGGCGATGGAGCAGCAGTTGTATGAATTGCCGGAGGGGTGGTGCTTAGCGACTTTACCCAAGGTCGTAGACGAGAACGGTCTTTTCACCGATGGAGACTGGGTGGAGTCAAAAGATCAAGACCCGAGCGGTGATGTTCGTTTGATTCAGTTGGCGGATATTGGTGTAGGGGAGTACAGAGATAGGTCATCCCGATTTCTAACTTATGATAAAGCTAAAGAATTGAATTGTTCTTTTCTAAGGACAAACGACATTTTGTTTGCTCGAATGCCTGATCCGATTGGCAGAGCATGCCTTTTCCCAGGTGACGAGAAGCAGTCTGTCACAGTTGTTGATGTGGCAATTATTAGACCTGCATCAAAATTAGTTAATGCGAACTGGTTGGTTTATCAAATCAACTCACCGCAATTCCATGCTTCAGTGGTGGCGTTACAGAAAGGAGCTACCCGCAAAAGAATATCAAGGAAAAATCTCGCGACTATTCAGTTTCCCCTCCCGCCCCTCAACGAACAAAAACGCATCGTCGCCAAGCTCGACGCGCTCTTCACCCGCATCGACGCCGCCATCACCCACCTCCAGGAAACCCTCGAACTCTCCAAGGCGCTGTTTGCGAGTGCGTTGGATGAGGTGTTTACGAAAGCAGCTAACGAATTCGAAGTAAAACCAATCTCTAAAATATTTACGATAACTAGCGGCGATGGTCTAACTCAGAAAAATATGGTTAAGGATGGTCCATATGACGTTTATGGCGGTAATGGCATCTCCGGTCGGCATAATGAATACAACCGCTCGGGATTGAATGTGGTTATTGGGCGGGTCGGCGCATGGTGTGGGAATGTCCGATTGGTTGACGGCGATATATGGGTTACAGATAACGCATTTTTCGTGAAGTCATATTTGGCGGAAGTGTTCGAGCCCTATTTGGTGGCCGCACTCCAGCACCTGAATTTGAGAGATACCGCAAATCAGGCTGCTCAGCCGGTTATTTCTTACAAAGGCATTAAAGAACTGCCGATACCACTACCTTCTATGAAGGAGCAAGGGCGCATCGTCACCCATCTTGATGATCTTGCTGAACATACCCGCACCCTCGAAGTCGAAACCCAGGAGCGCCTCGATCAGCTCAGCACCCTCAAGTCCTCCCTGTTGGACTCAGCGTTTCGGGGGAAACTGTGAGGGCTGGTAGTAGCCATCCCTGGCGCCGCTTATGTGGCTTCGACAAGCCCCGGCTTGGGCATCCGTGCCCAAGCGTTCGTTCCTACAAAAGCCACGTTAAGTGGCTTTTGTTCGCCTGCGGCGACCGGAACTCACCCTCCCTGCTGGATACCACATTCCGGGGCCAGCTATGACGCCCCAAGCCGGAGCCACACCATGAGCCAGGATCTGACCAACTCCTCCACCCAGCGCCAGAACATCCTCAACAACCCCTTTGCGCTGCAGGAGATCGAGAAGGCCACCCATATCCAGGGCATCCCCTTCGAGGGGCGTAGCGTGGTGCTCAAGGAGCAGGTCGCCGCCTTCTTCGAGGTGACCGGGCGTACGGTGGACAATTATCTGGAGAAATTCGGCGATGAATTGCGCCGAAACGGGTACGAGGTGCTGCGTGGTAAGCGTCTGAAAGAACTCAAAAAAGAGATTTCCGAGAGCGGTGCTAACGAAACAGATTTCGTTACCAAAACCACGGTGCTGGGCATCTTTGACTTCCGCGCCTTCCTCAACCTGGCCATCCCGCTCAAGGCTGCCTTAGAGGGATGGTGTTTCATCGGCGATAACCAAGGAGCGCAGGGTGCCGGTTGAGATTGTCGAAATTCTGCGCCGTTCCGAGCAGGGGGTCACCCGACCCTTCATCTGCCGGGGTGACGATGGTGAGGTGTATTTCGTCAAAGGCCTGGATGCCGGGCGGCGCAGCCAGATTTGTGAATGGATTGCAGGGCGTCTGGCGGTGCTCATGGGGCTCCCAGTCGCGCCTTTCGAGCAGGTGTGGGTTCCTGATGAGTTGGTTGAATTTAATGTCGGTACGCCACTGGATGGACTCGGAGCCGGTGCCGCGTTTGGTTCGCTGGAACGCCAAGTTACTGAGCTGACCATTACTGCTGTTGACCAAGTGCCCGACGCTTTGCAGCAGGATGTGCTCATTTTTGACTGGTGGGTCAGAAATGCAGACCGCTGTCTGGGTGAGTATGGAGGGAATCCAAATCTGTTCTGGGAGCCGGGAGAGCGAGAGCTTGTGGTGATTGATCATAATCAAGCGTTTGATTTTTCAGCAGAAAAAAGCGATTTTGCTGAAGGGCATGTGTTTGCCGCACAAACCCGCCAGCTCGCAGGTGACTTCTTCCGCCGAGATGAATACGATGAGCGACTCTCAATAGCCCTGCAAGAGTGGCCGACGATACTGGATGAGATCCCCGATTCCTGGTGGTTTGTTGACGGGGAGCAGACGGTTCCCGTTGATTTTGACAAACAGGCGGTCTACGAGTTACTCAAAGGCTATGAGAGAGACGAGTTCTGGAACTGGACATGAATAAGACACCCTGCCAATACGCCATCGTGCGCTTCTCGCCCTTCGTGGAGACGGGCGAATTTGCCAATGTGGGTGTCGTGATGATGGCCCCTCAGGCGCGTTATTTCGGTTTCAAGCTGCTGACTCGTCGCCATGGGCGTATCACCAAGTTTTTTGAAGAACTCGAAGCCAATGTTTTTCGTCACGCGATGTATGAACTCAAGGATGAATTGGAGCGCGTCCATGACGTTCTGAAAGGCCACGGCTTTGATCGTCGCCTGAAGAACAATGATGTTGAGTTTGCCAAAGGATTGTTCGCCGAGGTGGTCCGTACACGCGAAACCATCGTGCGCTTTGGTGAGTCGCGAGTAGTGGTGGCTGACGACCCGAAGAAAACCTTGCAAGAACTGTTCGCATACTACGTCGAGAGGAACTTTGTGACGAAAGAGTATCGCGAGACTGTGCTAGATAGAGGGGTACGTCAGTTACTTTTCAGGAATCAGCTTGGGGAACGGTTTCACCGCGCCAAGGTGGGGGACGACCAGTTCCACGTCACCTTTCCGTTTGTCGAGTTGTGTGACGATCGTCCGACAAAGATCATCAAACCGCTCAACTTGGCGCAGGATGAGACCACCAATATCCTCGAACATGGCAACAAATGGGAGTTCCGTATTCGTAAACTACGGGAGCGCCAAGCTATCCCTGAGAGGATACTGTTTGCTTTCGAGGGTCCAGAAGAGCAGGGGCCGCGGGCCAGGGCGTGCCAGGAGGCCGCCGGCATGCTTCGGGAAACTGGTGCCACTGTTATGCCTTACAGGGATCGGATGGAAATCTTGGAGTTTGCCAGGGCCTGACTACAAGGGTGGCTGATGGCTGCCATGATTAACCGGCCTATTTGATTCTTAGGCGCTCTGATTAATCGGGACAATTTCCGCGTCCGCTTTCAACTTATCCAGATAATCCGCCCACTGCTGCATCATCTTGTGCCGTTCCGCCAGGTGGGCCGTGCGGTTGTAGGCGCGCCCGTTCGGATCACGCACGGCATGGGCAAGCTGGTGTTCTATGTAATCAGGGCGAAAGCCCAGCACTTCATCCAGTATGGTTCGCGCCATCGCCCGGAAACCATGGCCGCTCATTTCATCTTTCTCAACCCCCATGCGCCGCATGGCGGAAAGGATGGCGTTGTCACTCATCGGGCGGTCGCCCTTGGGATTTCTCGCACTGGGGAAGAGATAGCGCCCCCTGCCGGTGAGCGGGCGAATCTCCTGCAATATCTCCACAGCCTGGCGGGAGAGCGGAACAATGTGCTGAGTATCGGTCTTGGTGACGGTGTAACGCCACTCGCTGGCCTCCAGATCGATGTCCGCCCATTTGGCATGGCGTAGCTCACCGGGGCGCACGAAGACCAGCGGGGCAAGGCGGAGAGCACAGCGGACAATCAAGGTGCCTTCGTAGGCATCTATTGCTCTAAGTACACCACCGACCTTTTTAGGATCAGTCACAGCGGCAAAGTGGGTGCCTTTCACTGGCGGGAGCGCACCCTTCAGGTCGCCGGTCGGATCACGCTCGGCCCGCCCGGTGGCAACCGCGTAGCGGAAGACCTGTCCGCAGTTCCCCAAGGCACGATGGGCGGTTTCCAGTGCTCCCCGTTGTTCGATGCGACGAATTACTTCCAGCAGTTGCGGGGCGGTGATGTCGGCGACCGGCGAACCGCCGATCCAGGGAAATATGTCCCGTTCCAGGCGGCGGATGATGCGGTCGCCATGATTGGCGGACCAGTTGGGCGAGTGCTTGGCGTACCACTCCCGCGCCACCACTTCAAAGCTGTTGGCCTGCCTCGCTACCTTTGCCGATTTCTTGGCCTTGCGGTGTTCGCCGGGATCGATACCCGCCGCAACCTGTTTGCGCACCTCGTCCCGGCGCTCACGGGCGTCTTTCAGGCTTACATCGGGGTAGGTGCCAAGGGAGAGCAGTTTCTCCTTGCCGTCGAACAGATATTTGAACCGCCACCATTTGCCGCCCTTGGGGCTGATCAACAGGAACAGGCCCCGTTCATCAAAGAGTTTGCGCTGTTTGGTCTCGGGCTTGGCCTTCTTGATCGCGGTGTCTGTAAGCGGCATTTGGGGTAACTGCTCCGTCAGTCTTGGGGTAACCCCAATAGTTACCCCTGCTGGACTCAGGATTCAATGGGGTAACATTAGACGCTATCGGACAAGCAGGCAATAAAAAAGCCCGCTATTATGCGGGCTTATGGACTTTCTAGGATGTTATTGGGAATTTAATTGGTGGAGGCGGCGGGAATCGAACCCGCGTCCGCAAGCACTCTGCCATCGGCTCTACATGCATAGTCCTGTCGATTATTTTTAACCGGCTGCCGCCCGACGGACAGGGCGCGCATACGGCGATTCTGGTTGAGTTTTAGCGAATCGGCCCCAGACGTGCCTCATCGCGATCCTGTGAGATATGACGCCTGAGTGTCCCGAGGGACGCTGGACGCACAAGCACGGCTCCAGTCAGACGGCCTCTACCGGTTATTAAGCGGCGAGAGCGTAGTTGTCGTCGTTGGCAACTATAAGTTTTACAGACTTATTAACGAGGATGTCTGTATCCTCGGCATGCACCTCAGGTTTTGCTACCCACGTCGAAGCCAGGTCGCCCCCTTAGCATCAACAGAGACATTATAGAGCGGCGAGAGTTCCCTGTCATATTCACGCTTGTGTCGGGGACAAGGGCCGACGTTAACACTCCGGGAACCGGGTATTTCCGCCGGCCCCTGCGGATTACTTGTAGGCGCCTACACCGCAGAAGTAACCCTTCTCGTTTCTGATAATGTAGCTGGTCTTGTCACGAACCTCTTCGGAACCCGGATAGGGCCATTTGTAGTCGACCCAGCCCGCGCCGTCGGTGGCGGCGACTTCGATCATGTCCTGGAACAGCCGGTCGCCGTACTTGTCGAACGATTTGAGGTTCTTCCCGACCAGTTCGGGTTTCTTGGCATGGGAGAGCATGTTGCCTTCCAGGTCCATGCAGAAGACGTACAGATCTTTTGCCAGGAAACCGCCGTCGGCGGCCGCGAATGTCGCGAATGCATTGTCTCCGTCCTGATCCACCAGCGCGGCCGCTTTCTCGCTCATGGCTTTGGCTTCTTCCGGGGTGGCCATCTCTTCGGCCGCAGTGGCGAGACCTGATCCCAGCAACAGTGAAAATACCGCGAGTCCAATCGATTTCATCCTCTGTTTCTCCATAGTGTTTGCGTTTTCGCGGGGTGAAATCTAGTGCACGCGGAAGCCGTATTCCAGGGACTTTATGCGCTTGATTCCCAAACTGGTATGCGCATCCACAATGCGATGTGCTGTGGTTTTGATGCGAGCAAACGCTATTCGCAGTTTTGCTATGACGTGGTACCGAATGACTGTCTTCGGTTGTTCGCGATGACGGGATGGACGCGCGCCGGCGGTTGTGGCCGGGCAGCGGGAGGGGCTGTTCGAACGATCAGTTGGACTTCATGATACGCTGCTTGTCGCGCTGCCAGTCGCGGTTCTTGTCGCTGGCCCGCTTGTCGTGCAGCTGCTTGCCCTTCGCCAGGCCGACCTCGACCTTGACCCGTCCCTTTTTCCAGTAGACGGCGGTGGGCACCAGGGTGTAGCCCTTGCGCTCGACCTGGCCGCTGAGGCGGTCCAGCTCCTGGCGGTGGAAGAGCAGTTTGCGGGCACGGATCGGATTGGGCTGGATGTGCGTCGAAGCGGTCGGCAGCGGCGTGATGGTCGCGCCGAGCAGGAAGGCCTCGCCGTGTTTGAGGTCGACGTAGCTTTCATTGAAGCCGAGGCGGCCGGCGCGCAGACTCTTGACCTCCCAGCCCTCGAGCGCGACGCCCGCTTCAAACCGATCCTCGATGAAGAACTCGTGCTTCGCTTTCTTGTTCAGGGCTATCGTCGACCCGCCGTGCCCGCTCTTCTTTTTTGCATTTTTTGCCATGCGTGAATTGTAAGCGAACTGGCCTGCCAAGGGGAGATGGCCTGGGCGCTGCGCACTCGGCGTCGCCCGCCGCGCGCACGGGGGGATTTTAGCGCCGTCCTCTGGTATCTTGTGCGCCGACGTCAGCTGATCTCTGCCGAGTTTTCGAGGGCCATTGCCGGTGCCGGTTGTCCACAAAAGCGCGATTGTCACGCATACTGCCGAGCAGATGTTCGAGCTGGTGAACGATGTCGAGTCCTACCCCCGGTTTCTGCCCTGGTGCAGCTCGACCAGACTTCTCTCCCGGGACGAGCAGATCCTGTGCGGCGAGCTGGTGGTTTCGCGTATCGGCGTGCACCAGACCTTCTCGACCTGCAACCGGCTCTACCCCTACGAACGGATCGACCTGCAGCTGCGCGAGGGGCCGTTCAAGAAGCTGCACGGCAGCTGGTTGTTCACGCGCCTGGGCGATGCCGCCTGCAAGGTGGAGCTCAAACTGGAGTTCGAGTTTTCCGGCAGACTGATCAACGCCGCGTTCGGGCAGGTGTTCAGTCATGTCGCCAATACATTGGTGGACGCCTTCAGCAAACGGGCGGACGAGGTGCACGGTGCAAGCTGAGCAGATGCGGGTGGAGGTGGCCTACGCCACCAGCGAGAAGCAGGTGGTGATACCGCTGGAGGTGGCTGCGGGAACGACGCTGGAGGCGGCGCTGCGGCAGTCGGGGATACTGGAGCAGTTCGAGGAGATCGATATCGCCAACGCCAAGGTGGGTATATTTGCCAAGGCCGCGGCGCTTGACGCCGTATTGCAGCCGGGGGATCGGGTGGAGATCTATCGCCCGCTGATCGCCGATCCGAAGGAGGCGCGCAAGAAGCGCGCGGCGGAGGGGAAGCAGATGAAGAAGGGGGCAGGGGAGGCCGCTGGGTCCGCCACCGACTAGCGGTCACTCATCTTCCAGACCGGTCGCTTCCAGCATCCGGGTGAAGATTCCCTTGTCTTCGTGGTAGTCGGGGACGTCGTAAACCCTCGCCTCCTGCACGGGCATATTGTCGTCCAGCGGCAACGGCCGCATCCCGCCTTCGATCCGCACCAGACGATTGTCGTCGAAGTAGAGCGAGAGCTGCCGCTGCTCCTTCTCGCCGCCGCCCGGGTGCATGCTGAAGTAGTAGTCCCAGCGGTCGGTGTGGAAGACGTCGACCAGCATCGGTGTGCCCAGCAGATACTGCACCTGCGTCTTGGACATGCCGGGCTGCAGCCGGTTGATCATCGCCTGGTCGACCGAGTTACCCTGCTGGACGTCCATCTTGTAGAACAGCGAGGTGCGCTCAAGCGAGCGCGGAATCACGTCGCCGATCGAGCTGACGGTGTCGCGCACGGTGGTGCAGCCGGCCGTGACCAGCGCGGCGCCGACTAACGCGATGAGTGATCTCTTCTGCTGCATTCGGGTATCCATGCAATCCGGACGAGCGGGACAGGGGCGGATGATAACCGATTTCAACCGGTGCGCCTATCGGCTGCGTCGGCCTCCCGCTTGCCGGCGATCATCTCGCGCGCGTTGGCCCGCGTGTTGGCGGTGATTTCGACGCCGCCGAGCATGCGCGCCACTTCGTCGACCCGGGCTTCGCCCTCCAGATCGGTGATCGAGGTCTGCACCCGGTCGCCTTTCGCCACCTTGCTGATCCGCTGGTGGTGGTGCGCCTGCGCGGCGACCTGCGGCAGGTGGGTGACGCAAAGCACCTGCCGCTCGTCGCCGATGGTGCGCAGCAGGCGCCCGGTGATCTCCGCCACTCCGCCGCCGATGCCGACGTCTACTTCGTCGAAAATCAGCGTCGGGACGCTGCCGCACTGGATCGTGGCGACCTGGATGGCGAGGCTGATGCGCGACAGTTCGCCGCCGGAGGCGACTTTCGCCAGCGGCTGCGGCGGCTGCCCGCGGTTGGCGCTGACCAGAAACTCGACCCGGTCGAGACCCTGGCTGCTGACCCTCTCCGCGGGTAGAGGATGCAGCGCTATTTCGATCCTGCCGTCGGGCATGCCGAGCTGCGCGATATCCCTGCGCACCGCTGCCGCCAGACGCTTCGCCGCCTTCGCCCGGCTCTGGTGCAGGCTTCCGGCCAGCGCCAGGAGTTGCTCCTCGAGCTCGCTGCAGCGCGCTGCCGTTTCCGCGGCGCGGGATTTGGTGTCGCCGATTTGTGCCATCTCCTGCCGCATCCGTTGCAGCAGCGCGGGCAGTTCCGGCGGACGGCAGCGGTATTTGCGCGCCATGTCCTGAATCTCGCCGAGTCGCCGCTCCACCTGCTGCAGCCGTGCCGGGTCCAGTTCGATGGTATCGGCGTAGCCGTGCAGCAGGCTTACCGCCTCGTCGATCTGGATCGAGGCGCTTTCGAGCAGCTCGCGGCACTCCTCCAGCGAGGGCTCCAGCGCCAGCATCTCGTCGAGCTCGCCGCCGGCGCGCAACAGGCGACTGCGCGCCGAATCGTCCGCCTCATCCAGCAGTTCGAGGATCGTGGCGCACTGCAGGCGCAGCTGGTCGGCGTTGCCAAGGCGCCGCTGCTCCTGGTCGATCGACTCGACCTCCCCCTCGGCGAGCGCGAGTGCGCTCAGCTCGTCGATCTGGAAGGCGAGCAGTTCGCGACGCTCCTGCTGCTCCTGCGCCAGTTGCCGCAGCTGCGCCAGAGCCTCTTTGGCCTGCTGCCAGTCGCGGAACTGCGCGACCAGCTGGCTCAGCAGACGCTGGTGGCCGGCGTAGGCGTCGAGCAGTTCGCGCTGCTGGCCACTGCGCAACAGCGACTGGTGGGCGTGCTGGCCGTGGATGTCGACCAGCAGCTCGCCCAGCGCCTGCACCGATTTGAGCGGCGCCGGGGTGCCGTTGATATAGGCACGCGATTGTCCGTCGCGAACCAGCACACGGCGCAGAATGCACCCCTCCTCGGCGTCGAGCTGCTGCGCCCGCAACCAGTCGGCGGCGGTCCCGGCATCGCCAAGATCGAACACCGCGGTGATCTCCGCGCGCGCGCTGCCGGCGCGGATCATGCCGCTGTCGGCGCGGTCGCCGAGCGCCAGTCCCAGCGCATCGATCAGGATCGACTTGCCGGCGCCGGTCTCGCCGGTCAGCGCGGTCATGCCGCGCTCGAACTCGACCTCCAGCCGGGAGACGATCGCCAGGTTGCTGATATGGATGCGAACCAGCATCAGTCGGGGTAGGTGGGGTGTCCGCTCCACCCCAGTTTTTCGCGCAGGATCTGGAAGTGGTCGTGGCCGGGCGGGTGGATCAACCGCACCGGACAGTGGTGTTTGCGGATTCTGATCGCCTTGCGGTGGATCGGCAGGCTGATCTGGCCGTCGCAGGTGACGCGCACATGCTCCAGCGAGGTCTTCTCGCACACCTTGATCTCGATCAGGCTCTCGCCGGCGACCACCAGCGGACGATTGCTCAGGGTATGCGGGCAGATCGGTACCATCACCGTGGCGTTCAGGTCGGGCAGCAGCAGCGGGCCGCCGCCGGCCAGCGCGTAGGCGGTGGAGCCGGTGGGGGTGGAGACGATCATACCGTCCGAGCGTTGCGCGTCCATGAACGCGCCGTCGATATAGGTCTCGAACTCGATCATGCGCGCGGTATCCCACTTGTGGATGACCACGTCGTTGAAAGCGGTCGAGACCCGGTCGTTGATCTCGGTATGCAGCATGAAGCGCCGATCCTCGGTGTAGTGACCGGAGAAGATCTGCTCCAGTTTGAGCGGCATCTCGCGCGGTGTGATATCGGTCAGGAAGCCGAGGCGTCCCAGATTCACGCCCACCAGCGGGACATGGTAGTCGGCGAGGCTGCGCGCGGTGTGGAGCAGGGTGCCGTCGCCGCCGACGACGATCGCCAGATCGCAGGCGCAGCCGATCTCCTGCAGCGTCGCGGACTCTACGGTATGCCCCTTCAGTTTCTTCGCGGTAGCGCTCTCGACCAGCACCTGCTGGCCGTTGCCGAGCAGATAGTCGCGCAGCTGCAGCAGGACCTTTTTCGGAGTGGGGGCCTGTTGTTTGCCAATCAGGCCGATTGTCTGGAACTGCAAGGCCATGGCTGCCGGTACCTTTGCGGGAGTGGAGTATGCTGCATCTGCGGAAAAACCCTGCCAACTTACCACGCGTCCAGGCTGCGGCCAACAAGATTTCCGGCCACGCTTGACACTCCCGATGGGCGCTTCGATAATTTTGATTAGCACTCTGTATGTGGGAGTGCCAGAAATCGTGCGCAGCGCAGCCCGTCTCTCTCCGGCTGGGTTTTGCGGCGGCCGCTTTTTTCCAGATGAATCCCGAGAGTGATACCGGATGGCAAACGAAAAGGCTGGTCACAGTGTCGACAAAGAGGCGATTTCCGAGCGCGCGCAGCACTTTCTCAAGGTACTGATCGAACGCTACATCCGCGACGGCGAGCCGGTGGGGTCGCGCACGCTGGCGCGCGAGTCGGGTCTCGATCTGAGTCCGGCGACCATCCGCAACGTGATGTCGGACCTGGAGGAGATGGGGCTGATCGTCTCGCCGCACACCTCGGCCGGACGGGTGCCGACGGTCTCCGGCTACCGCATGTTCGTCGATACGCTGGTGACGCTCAAACCCCCCGCGCACAATGAGCTGAACCGGCTGCGGGAGGAGCTCGGCAGTGAGAGCAACAGCAGCAAAATCGTCGCCTCGGCATCGCAGCTGCTCTCCGGGCTGACCCATATGGCGGGCGTGGTGATGATCCCGCGGCGCGAGCGCATCGTCTTCCGTCAGATCGAGTTTCTGCCGCTCTCCGGCAACCGGGTGCTGACCATCCTGGTGACCAGCGAGGGCGACGTCCACAACCGCATCATCAATACCCGCAAGCCTTTCTCCCAGTCGCAGTTGCAGCAGGCGGCCAATCTGCTCAACCACAACTACACCGGCAGCGGACTCGCCGAGATGCGCAGCAAACTGGTCGCCGATATGGAGCAGACCCGCGACAGCATGAACCAGATCATGGTGCGCGCGCTGGAGATGGCCGAGCAGGTGATCGACCATGACAGCGACGGCGGCGACTATGTCATGTCGGGGCAGACCAACCTGATGGATTTCAATGAACTGGCGCAGATGGACCTGCTGCGCTCGTTGTTCAACTCTTTCAGCCAGAAGCACGAGCTGCTGCACCTGCTGGATGAGTCGATGCGGGCGGACGGCATTCAGATCTTCATCGGCGAGGAGTCCGGTTATCAGCCGCTCGACCACTGCAGCCTGATCACGGCGCCCTACGAAATGGACAACAAGGTCGCCGGTGTGCTCGGCGTCATCGGCCCGACGCGCATGGCCTACGACCGCGTGATTCCGATCGTCGACGTCACCGCGCGACTGCTCGGCGCCGCCTTGAAACCGCGCTAACCATCCCCATTATGGGGTCAGCCGTGACGCCGACCTCCGCTGCGCAGCGCGCACCGAGGGCGGCTTGCGGCGGCTTATGCATGGCGGCGCGTCTGCGGCACGGGTCGGGTTCGGACAGAGAGATTTCGAGACATAGAGGTATCAGTAATGGAAAAAGAGCAGTTCACTGCAGAGCACGAGGCCGAGACCGAAGGGGGTGAAGGCCTGGACGAAGCAGCGGCGGAGCAGCAGGCGTCAGCCGATGGCGGCGACGACCCCGGCGACCCCGGCGACAGCCCCGAGAAGCTGGGGTTGCTGCTGGAGGACGCGCGCGCCAAGGCGGATGAGCACTGGGACCAGCTGATGCGGGTGCGGGCGGAGATCGACAATCTGCGCAAGCGCCAGGCACGCGAACTCGAGAATGCCCACAAGTTCGCGCTGGAGCGTTTCGTCAACGAACTGCTGCCGGTTCGCGACAGCATGGAGATGGGACTCAGCGCCGCCCAGGAGGAGAGCGCCGGCGTGGAGAAGCTGCGTGAAGGGGCGGAGCTGACGCTGAAGCTGATGGCCGACGTAATGGCCAAGTTCGAAGTGGTGCAGATCGATCCGCAGGGCGAGCCCTTCGACCCCGAACTGCACCAGGCGATGTCGATGATGCCGCGCGATGACGTTCCGGCCAACACCGTGGTCGCCGTGATACAGAAGGGATACACCCTCAACGGCCGGCTGGTGAGGCCGGCGATGGTAATGGTTTCACAGGCCGCCAACTGAATTTTGGCGACACTTTCGGCTAATAGCCTTGAAAAGTGTCAGGGCTTGCCCCATCTGGGTAGGCATTCAGGTTCAGGCAAGCTTTTCAAAGATTTACTGGAGATAACAAATGGGAAAAATAATCGGCATCGACCTGGGAACCACCAACTCCTGCGTGGCAGTGATGGAGGGTGGCAATGCCCGGGTCATCGAGAACAGCGAGGGCGACCGCACCACCCCCTCCATCGTCGCCTTCACCGGTGATGGCGAGGTGCTGGTGGGGCAGTCGGCGAAACGCCAGGCGGTCACCAACCCGACCAACACGATGTTCGCCATCAAGCGTCTGATCGGCCGTCGCTTCAACGACGACGTGGTCAAGCGCGACGTCGACATGGTCCCCTACAAGATCGTGCAGGCGGACAACGGCGACGCCTGGATCGAGGCCAACGGCAAGAAGATGGCGCCGCCGGAGGTGTCCGCCAAGGTGCTGCAGAAGATGAAGAGCACCGCCGAGGACTATCTGGGCGAAGCCGTGACCGAGGCGGTCATCACCGTGCCGGCCTACTTCAACGACTC
>JAGRGU010000036.1:0-24705 GCA_020445335.1 Gammaproteobacteria bacterium | reverse complement strand
TCGACGGCGAGCACCAGTTCGAGGTGCTCTCGACCAACGGCGATACCTTCCTCGGTGGTGAGGATTTCGATATGCGCATCATCGACTTCCTGGTCTCCGAGTTCAAGAAGGACCAGGGCGTCGACCTGCGCAACGACCCGCTGGCGCTGCAGCGTCTGAAAGAGGGGGCCGAGAAAGCCAAGATCGAGCTCTCCTCCAGCCAGCAGACCGATATCAATCTGCCCTACATCACCGCCGATGCGAGCGGCCCCAAGCATCTCAACATCAAGCTGACCCGTGCCAAGCTGGAGTCACTGGTCGAGAATCTGGTGGCGCGCACCGTCGATCCCTGCAAGGTGGCGCTGAACGACGCCGGCCTCTCCGCTTCGGAGATCAACGACGTCATTCTGGTCGGCGGCCAGACCCGCATGCCGATGGTGCAGGCCAAGGTCGAGGAGATCTTCGGCAAGGCGCCACGCAAGGATGTCAACCCGGATGAGGCGGTTGCCGTCGGCGCCGCGATCCAGGGCGGTGTGCTGACCGGCGACGTCAAGGATGTGCTGCTGCTCGACGTNNCCGCTGTCGCTCGGCATCGAGACCATGGGCGGCGTGATGACCAAGCTGATCGACAAGAACACCACCATCCCGACCAAGGCGCAGCAGGTCTTCTCGACCGCCGACGACAACCAGACGGCGGTCACCGTGCACGTGCTGCAGGGCGAGCGCGAGCAGGCCGCGGCCAACAAGTCGCTGGGGCGTTTCGACCTGAGCGACATTCCGCCGGCACCGCGCGGCATGCCGCAGATCGAGGTCAGTTTCGACATCGACGCCAACGGTATCCTGCACGTCTCGGCCAAGGACANNACAAGGCGACCGGCAAGGAGCAGTCGATCGTGATCAAGGCCTCTTCCGGCCTCAGCGATGACGAGATCGATCGCATGGTCAAGGATGCCGAGGCGCACGCCGACGAGGACAAGCGCTTCCACGAGCTGGTGCAGGCACGCAACCAGGCCGACGCGATGATCCACGCCACCAGGAAGTCGATGGAGGAGTTGGGCGACGACAAGCTCGAAGCGGGCGAGAAGGAGACCATCGAGTCGGCGATCAAGGATCTCGAGGCGGTCATGAAAGAGAGCGACAAGGACGCGATCGAGGCCAAGACCAAGGTGCTCACCGACGCCTCGGGCAAGATGGCGGAGCGGCTCTACGCGCAGCAGGGGGCGAACGCCTCGGCAGCCGGTGCCGGTGGCGGCGGCGCAGCAGGGGGTGAATCCTCGCGCAACGCCTCTGAGGACGACGTGGTCGACGCCGAATTCGAAGAGGTCAAGGACGACAAAAAGTAACCGGCCGTGATTGCGCCGGCATCCGCCGGACTGCAGTGACCAGACGTGCGGGCGTGACAACGCCCGCACGTTTTTGCCGTTCAGAAGGTCTGGCGTGAATTGAACGCCGGCCACCCAGCCAACGCCAGAAGAAGATCATGTCAAAACGCGACTATTACGAAGTGCTCGGCGTCAACAAGAACGCCAGCGAAGCGGAACTGAAGAAGGCCTACCGCAGGTTGGCGATGAAACATCATCCCGACCGTAATAGCGGAGATGACTCGGCGCAGGCTGAGCTGAAGTTCAAGGAGGCCAAAGAGGCTTACGAGGTGCTCTCCGACGCGCAGAAGCGCGCCGCCTACGACCAGTTCGGTCACGCCGGTGTCGACCCCTCCATGGGCGCCGGCGCGCGTGGCGCCGGCGGCAGCTTCAGCGATATCTTCGGCGACGTCTTCGGCGATATCTTCGGCGGCCGCGGCGGACGTTCGCAGGTGCATCGCGGCGCCGATCTGCGCTACCAGCTCGATCTGTCGCTGGAGGATGCGGTGGCCGGTACCACGGTAAGCATCCGCGTGCCGACGATGGTCAAGTGCGGGGTCTGCAACGGCAGCGGCGCCAAGAAGGGGAGTTCGCCCAAGACCTGCTCCACCTGCGCCGGGCATGGTCAGGTGCGCATGCAGCAGGGCTTCTTTTCGGTGCAGCAGACCTGCCCCACCTGCCGCGGCCAGGGCACGGTGATCGAGGATCCCTGCAACGCCTGCCATGGCGAAGGGCGCGTCAAGCAGCACAAGACGCTCTCGGTCAAGGTCCCGCCCGGGGTCGATACCGACGACCGCATCCGACTCGGCGGCGAGGGCGAGGCGGGCGAGAACGGCGGTCCGGCGGGCGATCTCTACGTCCAGGTCGCGGTCAAGAAGCACGAGATATTCACGCGCCAGGAGAGCAACCTCTACTGCGAGGTGCCGATCTCGTTCGTCGATGCCGCGCTCGGCGGCGAGCTGGAGGTGCCGACGCTCGACGGCAAGGTGATGCTGAAGATTCCCGAGGGGACCCAGGGCGGCAAGCTGTTCCGCATCCGCGGCAAGGGGGTGAAGCCGGTGCGCGGCGGCCCGGTCGGCGATCTGCTCTGCCGCGTGATGGTCGAGACGCCGGTGCATCTCACCGACAAGCAGAAGGATCTGCTGCGTAAGTTCGACGAGACCATGAGCGGCACCGGCGGCAAACACAGTCCGCACTCATCCACCTGGATGGATGGGGTCAAGCGTTTCTTCGAAGGGATGGGGTTCTGAATCCCCTCTGCCTGCAGCGGCAAAGGTACGCACTTTCGCCTGTACACGGGAACGGAGAGTCGGCCCGCAGCCGACTCGCATGAGGTAAAGTTGTAATCCGATGCCACCGGCTTCAACCGGTGGAGTATTCACACTCTTCAGGGTCAAGGGGTTGGGCAGATGATCAGAGTCGCAGTGGCGGGCGCCGCCGGACGTATGGGAAAGGCGCTGGTGCAGGCGATCCACCAGAGCGGGGAGATGCGGCTGGGCGCGGCGAGCGAATGGCCGGGCAGCTCGCTGCTGGGCAGCGACGCCGGCGAGCTGGCCGGCGTAGGCCGGCTCGACGTGCCGGTGGTCGCGGATCTGGCCGAGGTACCGGATCAGTTCGATCTGCTGATCGACTTCACCCGTCCGGCGGCGACGCTGGCGCATCTCGCGCTCTGTCGCGAGCACGGCAAGAAGATGGTGATCGGTACCACCGGCTTCAGTGACGACGAGAAGTCCGAACTGTTGGCGGCCGCGCAACGGATCGCCATCGTCTTCGCGCCGAACATGAGCGTCGGCGTCAACCTCTGCTTCAAACTGCTCGATCTGGCGGCGCGGGTGATGGGCGGCGAAGTGGATATCGAAGTGGTCGAAGCGCACCACCGCCATAAGATCGACGCCCCTTCGGGCACCGCGCTGCGCATGGGTGAGGTGGTGGCCGACGCGCTGGGTCGAGATCTGAAGCGTTGCGCCGTCTATGGCCGCGAAGGGGTGACCGGTGAGCGCGATCGCGGAACCATCGGTTTCGAGACCATCCGCGCCGGCGATATCGTCGGCGAGCACACGGTGATCTTCGCCGATATCGGCGAGCGGGTCGAAATCAGCCACAAGGCCTCGAGCCGCATGACCTTCGCCAACGGCGCCGTGCGCGCCGCGCGCTGGCTGTCGCAGCATCGACAGGGGATGTTCGACATGCAGGATGTGCTGGGCCTGAAGTAGCAGGGAGGGAAACAGGCGGAAACAGGCGGAAACAGGCGGGGACAGTATACTTATTTCCGGTTGGAAATAAGTATACTGTCCCCGCTGAGCCTGTCCCCGCTGAGCCCGCAGGTCGGAAATAAGTATACTGTCCCCGCTGAAATCAGGAGTCGTATCGTGTACGAATTCAATACCACCCTCGACCAACCTTTCGACGCGGCGTTGGCGCGGGTACGCCAGGCGCTGGCGGATGAACAATTCGGCATCGTCAGCGAAGTCGATGTGCAGGCGGTGTTCCGCGCCAAGATGGAGAAGGAGATCCCGCCCTACCTGATCCTCGGTGCCTGCAATCCCAAACTGGCCGACCGGGTGCTGGCGGCGGAGCCCAATGCGGGCACGCTGCTGCCCTGCAATCTGGTCGTGCGGGCGAGTGGCGAACAGACGGTGGTCAGCTTCATGGACCCGGTCAGCGTCATGGGACTCTCGGATTCGGCCGAGGTCGGCGCCGTCGCTGCGGCGGCGCGGGACAAGCTGATGCGCGTCGTCGCCGCGCTGGAGGCGAGCTGAAACGCCGCTTCTCTCTGCTGCTGGCGCTTCTGCTGGCCGGCTGTGCCGAGGTCGATTCTCCCGAATCGCAGATCCGTGCGTTGCTGAGCGAGGCGGAGCGGGCGGTGGAGTCGCGTGATCTTCACGCCGCTCGCGCGCTGGTCGCGGACGCCTACCGCGACCACGAGCGCGGCAAGCAGCAGTTGCTGCGGCTGCTCGGCGGCTATCTGCTGCGCAACCGCTCGATCCATCTGCTCCTGCAAGTGGAGGAGATCGAACTGCTGACAGAGCGCAGCGCCCGTGTCCGCCTCTACGCCGCGCTCGCCGGTCGACCCTTCTCCGATCTCGAAGAGCTCTTCGCGTTGCGCGCGGGTCTCTACCGCTTCGACCTGGATCTGGTGTTGGAGGATTCGGCCTGGCGGCTGATCAATGCCCGCTGGCAGCCGGCGAGCCGTGAGGATTTCCTGCGCAGTTAGCGGCAGCGATCGCCACGGCACCGGTTGGCATGCTATCTGCAGTTCTTCCGGGCAAGCTTGTTCAACAACCGGGTCTGAAAGCATGAACCCAATACTCAGCGGCACTGCTGCCGGCAGTTTCAGCGCCACTCTGGCGGCGATATCGGCGCCGGCGGAAACACGGAGTCTCGATGTAAGTAAGCTGCAACTGACTGATATGCAGGAGTTATTTGACGGGGAGGAGGGGTTCCCCGAGCTGCTGGAGGCACTCAGGCAGCTGTTGCCGGAAACGGCTCTGCAGCAGGTCGAGGCGCTGGCGGAGAGCGGCAAGGGTTTGCCGCCTGCGGTTGCCGAATCGATCGACGGTGAACTGGCTGGGGCGCTGCTCGTGCCGCCACCCGCGCTGGCGCTTTCACTTGCGCGCCAGGTCGGACAGGCGCCGGTCGATTCGCCCGCGACGGAACCGCTGCCCAGTATCCGGCCGCTGTCGCAATCGCAACTTCAGCCGACGACGCTGCCGGCGTCGCTGCTGGTGTCGACGCAGGCCCAGGCGACGCCAGGCGGCGAGGGGTCGGCGTTGCCATCCTCTCCGCTGCTGCCCGAGGCGACGCCGCTGCCGCCAGCGACCGCGCTCTCGGACGCGCTGCGGGCGCTGGCCGGGAGAGGCGAGGGTCAAGGCGAAACCGATCCGACGCAATTGCTGGCGCGGGTGGTGCAGAGCGAAGCTCAGACGGCCGCGCAGCCGGCCGGCGTTGCGCTGCTGAAGACGGTGGAGGCGGCAGCCGCGTTGCGTTCGCCGACGCCGCTGACGCTCGAGACTCCGGTCGGCGCGCGTGGCTGGGAGCAGGGTATCGGCGAGCGGGTTCTGTGGATGCTGGGTAACTCGGTGCAGAGCGCTTCGCTGCGGCTCAATCCCGCCCACCTCGGCCCGATAGAGATCCAGGTCTCGATCCAGCACGAGCAGGCCAGCGTGACCTTCACGGCGCAGCATGCGCCGGTGCGTGAGGCGCTGGAACTGGGGCTGCCGCGCCTGCGCGAGATGTTTGTCGAGAACAGCCTGCAGCTGGCCAGTGTCGATATCGGCCAGCGCGGACAAAGCGGACAGGCGGGCGGCGGTTTTGCGCAGGGTTCGTCCGGTAGCGGTGGCCGTTTCGGCGGTGACGACTATGCACCGGCGGATGCGGAACACGGTGCCGAAGGGGTCGCGGTCAGGCTCGCGAGCGATGCGTTGCTCGACGATTACGCCTAGCCGGGCGGGTTCTGCGGCGAGCGGGAGAGAACCGAATCCGCCTCCATCAACCTCTCGCCGCAGGGCGGTTTGCCGGCGCGAGGAGGGTGGTTTTGCGCGACTGGCGGCGCTAAAAGCGGTGGCGACGCCAACGGGCCTCCGAGTATCATAGCCCCCTGTACCGACAGACAGGGAGCTACTCTTCGTGCGATTTTTCAAGCTGCTGTTGATCCTGCTGGTGATGCTGGTGGGAGCCGCTTTCGCGGTGATGAATGCCGAACAGGTGCAGTTGAACTACTACTTCGGTTCAGCAGAACTGCCGCTCTCTGTAATCCTCGTGGCCGCGATCTGTGTCGGGGCGGTGTTGGGTATTCTGGCCGCGCTGATGGGATTCGCCGGTCTCAAGCGGGAAAATGCCAGCCTGCGGCGCCAGGTCCGCCTCGCCGCGCAGGAGGTTAAGAATCTCAGGACCATTCCCATCAAGGACAGCTGAGTGGGGATGACCGATCTTCTCTGGCTGCTCCTGCCGGTCGCCGCAGCATCCGGCTGGCTGGCGGCGCGTCGCAGCGCCAACAGCACGGAACCGGTGCGGCCGGATCCCGCGCCCGCCTATCTGAAGGGACTCAATTATCTGCTCAACGAGCAGCCCGACAAGGCGATAGACGTCTTCGTGCAGATGCTCGAGGTGGACAGCGAGACCGTCGAGACACACCTCGCGCTGGGCAATCTTTTCCGTCGTCGCGGTGAGGTCGACCGCGCGATACGGATCCATCAGAATCTGATCGCCAGACCGACGCTGAACCGCGATCAGCGCGCGCAGGCACTACTGGAGTTGGGACAGGACTACATGCGCGCCGGGCTGTTCGACCGTGCCGAAAGCCTCTTCATCGAGCTCGACGAGAGCAACAGCCACCAGGAGTCGGCACTGCAGAATCTGCTGGTGATCTACCAACGCGAGAAGGATTGGCACAAGTGCCTCGACGTGGCCAAGCGTCTCGGCAGAATCAGCGGCAGATCGCTGCGCGCGGAGCGTGCGCACTACTATTGCGAGCTGGCCGACGAAGTGCTGCAGAAAGGCGATCGTACCCAGTTCCGTAACTACCTCAAGAAGGCTCGCAGCAACGATGAGAACTGCGTCAGGGCGACGCTGTTGGAGGGGCGTATAGAGGTGGCCGACGGCGCCTGCCAGGAAGCGATCGCCACGCTCAACCGGGTGGAGCAGCAGGATCGCAGCTATCTTTCGGAGGCGCTGCCGTTGCTGCTCGACTGTTTCCGTCAGAACGGCAGCCGCGAAGCGCTGACCCGCTTTCTCCGGCAGCTGTTCGAGCGCAACCCGACCATCGAGGTGGCGCTGGCTTTGACCGACCAGGTGCAGCTCGAGGAGGGGGACGCCGCCGCGCTGCATTTCCTGATCGACTATCTGCAGGCCCACCCTGACATCGCCGGCATCGACCGTCTGATCGCGTTGAGCCTCAAGGGGATCGACGAAGGGGCGGCGGAGACGCTGACCCTGTTGCGCCAGCTGATCAGGAAGCTGCTGGAGGGACGACAGGGTTATCAGTGTCAGCACTGCGGCTTCCAGGGCAAATCGCTGCACTGGCAGTGCCCGAGCTGCCACTTCTGGGGCAGTGTAAAGCCGATTTGAGAATTTTGATAAATATCAATACAAAACAAAAATATATAGATTGTTATGCAAGTGATAGATAAAGAACCGCGCATCATCGTCGCGCTCGATTTCCCGAGCCGTGACACCGCTCTGGAGCTGGTTGCGCAGCTCGACCCCAGACTCTGCCGGCTCAAGGTCGGCAAGGAGATGTTCACCCGTCTGGGTCCGGCTTTCGTCGAGACGCTCGCGGCGCTCGGGTTTCAGATCTTTCTGGATCTGAAGTACCACGACATTCCGAATACCGTAGCCGCCGCCTGCGAGGCGGCCGCCGATCTCGGCGTCTGGATGATCAACCTGCACGCCACCGGCGGCCGGCGCATGATGGAGGCCGCCAGGGAGCGGCTGGAGCAGCGCGCGGAGCGGCCGCTGCTGATCGCCGTCACCATCCTCACCAGTCTCTCCGAGGCCGACCTGGCGGAGATCGGCTACCCGGGGACGCCGGAGGACAATGTGCTGCGTCTGGCGGGCCTGGCACACTACTCGGGACTCGATGGCATCGTCTGTTCGCCGCGAGAGGCGAGCGCGGTGCGCGAGCTGGCCTCGGACGATTTTCTGCTGGTGACGCCGGGGGTGCGTCCGGCGAGCGCGGCGCTGGATGATCAGAGGCGGGTGATGACGCCGCTGCAGGCACTCGAAGGGGGCGCGGACATGCTGGTGATCGGCAGGCCGATCACGGCGGCGCCCGACCCGCTGGCGAGCCTGCAGTCGATTCAGAAGGAGATCGCCGGCTTCACTCCAGCCGCCCGGCGACGCTAGCCGGGCCGTCCGCGGATTCTGCTCCTGCGTTGACAGCCACGCTGCCGCGGCTTAGTCTTCAGGGGTCTCCAGGAAGGAGGCCCGCGGCACCCTGGGTGCGGCGGTTACTGTCATAGCTAATGTGGAGAAAATGCCATGGAATGGTCTTCCAGAGTCACCTCTTTCGCGCCACTGATCCTCTTCGCCGGCCTTGCCGGTGCCGGCTCGGTCGATATCAACAAGGCCGATGCCGAGACGCTTGCCGCCGCGCTTTCCGGTGTCGGGCAGGCGAAGGCCGACGCGATCGTGGCCTACCGCGAACGCAACGGCGCCTTCAGGCAGGCCGCCGATCTGATGGCGGTCAAAGGGATCGGTCAGCGCATCATCGATATGAACCAGGGTGTCATCCGGATCGGCGACGCGCCTGGCGGCGAGTGATCTGATCGGGCAGCGGGCGCGGCGACGTGCCCGCTGGCCTGCCCCGGTATCCCGGATTGAGCCACCGGCGGGGGTATACTTCGGCCATGCTCAAACTCTACCAAGGCAACCGACTCGAGTATCTGGCCGACCTGCTGGTGGCGCTGCACCGCCAGCAACCGCCGGCGCCGATGGAGGCCGAAATCGTGGTGGTGCCCCACGCCGGCATGGCGCGCTGGTTGTCGCTGCATATCGCCGATGTTTCCGGCATCTGCGCCAACTACCGTTTTCCGCTGCCCGCCGGCTTTCTCTGGGAGACACTCAATCGGCTGATCACGGAACTCCCCGCTGAGGATCCCTACGCACCCGGAGTGATGCAGTGGACGTTGTTCGGACTGCTCGGGGAGGTGGGCGATGACGCCCGTTTCAAACCGGTCAGTGCCTATCTCACGGGGAGTGGCGATGGCGGACGGTTCGACCTTGCGGGGCAAATCGCGCACTGCTTCGATCAGTATCTGGTCTACCGTCCCGACTGGATTCGGGCCTGGGAGGCCGGGCGTGAAGCGATCGCCGGCGATGCCTGGCAGGCGGAGCTGTGGCGCCGTCTGCGCCGGCGCATCCGGGTACCGCATTGGGTCGACCTGGAGCGCCGCCTGCAACGGGTGCTGCGGGACGGGAAAGCGCTGCCGCCGCTGCCGCGACGCATCTCGCTGTTCGCGCTGCCGGCGCTCTCGAGCGGCTACCTGTCGATATTGCGGCAGCTGGCAGGTCGTATGGATGTGGATCTGTTCCTGCTCAACCCCTGCCGCGAGTACTGGAGCGGCACCCTGGACCCGGCGGAGCGGATCGGCCGCGAGCTGGAGACACCGTCGCAGGCGCACTATCTCGATACCGGCAATCCGCTGCTCGCCTCGCTCGGTCGAGGGGGGCGTGACCTCCTCGCGCAGCTGATCGATCTCGATCTGCCCACCATCGATCTGTTCGACGCGCCGCGGCAGTCCGGTCTGCTGCCGCAACTGCAGCGCGATATTCTGGAGCTGCGGGACGGAACCGCGGAGGCGGCGCGCGTCGTTGCGTCCGATGATCTCTCCTTTCAGCTGCACAGCTGTCACGGCCCGATGCGCGAAGTGGAAGTGCTGCACGACCGGCTGCTGCAGCTGTTCGAGCGCGAACCGGAACTGGAGCCGCATCAGGTGGTGGTGATGACGCCGGAGCTCGTGCGTTACGCGCCCTACATCGACGCTGTCTTCGGTGCGGCCGCGGAGCATCCGCTGCCATTCTCGATCGTCGGCGAGGAGGTCGACGCTGCCGGGGACGAGATCGCCGCGCTGCTCAGGCTGTTACAGATGCCCGACGGTCGCTGCGACAACGATGAGGTGCTGGCGCTGCTGGAGACGGCTGCCATCCGCCGGCGTTTCGACATCGGCGAGGAAGATCTCGGCGTGTTGCGGCGCTGGATCGAAGAGGCGGGCATCCGCTGGGGCGAGGACGGCGCGAGCCGCGCCGCGCTGGGGCTGCCGGCAAACGGTGGCAACAGCTGGCGCGCGGGCATGGAGCGGATGCTGCTGGGTTATGCGTTGCCGGGCGATGGCGATCACTGTTTCGCCGATCTGCTGCCCTACGCGCAGAGCGCGGAGGCCTCTGCCGGGCTGCTGGGGAGCCTGGCGGAGTTCGTCCATGTCCTGTTCGACTGCCTTGATCGGCTGCGCGGAAGCCACACCCCGGTGGAGTGGTGCGGCCGCCTGCTGCAACTGCTCTCGCGGATGTTCGATTCCGAAGGTGACGCGTCGCGTCAACCGCAGCGCATCCGTGGCGGCATCGACGAGCTGCGCAGGCGCGCCGAACTGGCGGGTTACAGCGAACCTGTGCCGCTGGAGCTGGTGCGGCGCGAACTCTCCCGGATCCTGCAGTCGGGAGGATCCGCCGGCGGCATGCTGGGCGGTGGCATCACCTTTTGCGGTCTGGCGCCGGCGCGCGCGCTGCCCTTCGACGTGGTCTGCCTGCTCGGCATGAACGACGGCTGCTTCCCGGCCGGTGTGGCGCAACCCGGCTTCGATCTGATGGCGAACAATTTCCGTCTCGGCGATCGCCCGCGCAGGGTCGACGACCGCTATCTTTTCCTGCAGTCGCTGCTGGCGGCGCGCCACAATCTCTACATCAGCTATACCGGGCAGGATCTGCGCGACAACAGCCCCTTGCCGCCCTCCGTGCTGGTGACCGAACTGCTCGACTATCTGCAGCACGCCTTCCGCTACAGCGACGGCACGGCGATCGACGCGCGCTGGCCACTGCGTCACCCGCTGCAGCCCTTCAGCGCAGCCTATTTTCAGGGTTCCGGAGCGCTCTTCAGTTACCGCCAGCAGATGGCCGCGGCGGCCCGCGCCAATCTGCAACCCGGGCACGCGGCGCGCCCGCTGTTGCCGCGACCGCTGCCACCGCCGGAGCCGGAGTGGCGGGTGGTGGCGCTGCCGGCGCTGAAGGCCTTCTACTTCAATCCGACGCGCTACCTGCTGCGCGAGCGTCTCGGCCTCCGCCTCGAGCGGGAACAGCCGCCGCTGGAGCCGCGCGATCCGTTCGAGATCGACTATTTCGAACGCGAGCGTCTGGGTCGGCGCATGATCGAACTCGAACTGAGCGACGGTTCGACGAGCGCGCTGCAGGCGGTGGAGCGCGCGGCCGGACGGTTGCCGCACGGGTCGGCGGGCGAGGCGCAATTCAGCGAGCTGGCGCAGCGCGCCGCTGGCGCCGCGGCAACGCTGCTGCGGGCGGGTCTGGCGTTGCAGCGGGAGCCTGAGCCGATCGATCTGCATATCGGCGCATTCAGGATCAGGGGGCAGATGCTGCGGCCCGGCCCGAATGGCCTCAACAGCGTCAGTTTCAACCCGCTGCCGGCCGGTGCGCAGCTGGCGCTATGGATCGACCATCTACTGGCGCAGTTGACCGCTGCCGGCAGCGACGGGGTGCGCTCGCGCTGGCTGGCGGCAGGCGAGCTGGTCCAACTGCAGCCGGTGGCGGATGCAGGGGCACGCCTGGAGCTGCTGCTCGAACGCTACTGGCAGGGACTGTCTGCACCGCTGCATCTGTTTCCGAAAAGCTCGCTGGAGTATGCGCGGCTGCGGCGCGCGGGGCGCGACGAAGAGGCCAGTCTGGCGAGCGCCTGGGGCTGCTGGGCGGGCGGTTTCATGCGCAGAGCCGAGTGGGACAACCCCTACACACGATTGGCTTTCCCCGATGGCAACGCGCTGGACGAAGCGTTCATGCAGCTCAGTGAAGAGCTTTGCGGCGCCTATCTCGCGGCGCTGGAGGCAGGGTAGTGGCGCCGTTCGATCCCGATCGTCTGCCTCTGCGCGGCAGTAACCTGATCGAGGCCAGCGCCGGTACCGGCAAGACCTATACCATCGCCGAGCTCTACCTGCGGCTGATCACGGAGTCGGGCATTCCGGTCGAGCGCCTGCTGGTCGTCACCTATACCAACGCCGCGACGGCGGAATTGCGCGAGCGCTTGCGCGCGCGCCTGGTGGCGGCGCTCGAGTTGTTGCGCGGCGATCAGGTGGCGGCGGGGGGGCAGGCGTATCGCGCCCGGCTGGAGGCTGCCGGCGTCGACATTGCGTCGGCGCGGCAACGGATCGCGCGGGCGCTGCTCGGCTTCGATCGGGCGGCTATCCTCACCATCCACGGCTTCTGCCAGCGGGCGCTGACCGATCGCGCCTTCGAGAGCGGCATGCCGTTCGCAAGCGAGATGCTCAGCGACCAGTCGCAGTTGTTGCAGCAGATCGTGGATGATTTCTGGCGCCTGCAGGTGGCACCGCTTTCGCCCGCGCTGCTCGCCTGGCTGATGCCGCGTGGGGTGACTCCGGATGCGCTGGCCACGGGGCTGCGAGGGGTGCCGGGAAGGCCCTACCTGCAGCTGCGCGGCTGCGCGATGCCGGCGGCGCTAGACGTCCTGGAGGCGGACTACCTGCGCTGCTTCCAGCAGGTTCGGGAGCTCTGGGGCAGCGCTCGGACGGAGGTCGCCGCGCTGCTGCAGGAGAGCACGGCACTCAACCGCAACCGCTACCGTATCGCCTCTCTGCCGGGCTGGCTGGCGGCCATGGACGCCTACCTGCAGGAGCCGCCGGGGCTCTGGTTCGAGCAGTTCGAAAAGTTCGGCAGCAGCGCGCTGGCAGCCGGCGTGAAAAAGGGCGGAAGCGCACCGCAACACCAGTTCTTCGAGCGCTGCGAGACGTTGCTGGCGGCCCGCGAGGCGATGCTGCAATCTTTCGCAGAGGCCAGAGTGGCGCTGCTGCAGAGGCTGATCGACTACACGCGGCAGGAGCTGTTGGTGCGCAAGCGCGCCACTCGCCAGCTCTACTACGACGATCTGCTGATCAATCTGCAGCAGGCGCTCGAGGCGGATGCCGGCGGTGAACTCGAACGGGCGCTGCGAGCCGACTATCAGGCGGCGCTGATCGATGAGTTTCAGGATACCGATCCGCTGCAGTACGCGATCTTCCGGCGCCTGTTTCTGCACCAGGAGATCCCGCTGTTTCTGGTCGGGGATCCCAAGCAGGCGATCTACGGCTTCCGCGGCGCCGATATCTTCACCTATCTGCAGGCGGCTGAAGCCTGCGACACCCGGCATACGCTGGGCGCCAACTGGCGTTCAACACCGGCGCTGGTAAGGGCGGTAAATAACTTATTCAATCAATCTGATAGGCCATTTATCTATAGTAATATCTCATTTGATGAAACGGCGGCGGCAGCGGTCGAACAGGCGCCGCTCGAGGGCGATAGCGAGCTCGACGGCGCGCTCTGCCTGCAGCTCCTGCCGGCGAGCCTGAAACGCGAACAGGCGCAGACGACGAGTGTGGAGGCGGTGGCGCGGGAGGTGGCACGACTGCTGCGGCTCGCTGCCGACGGTAAGGCAAGGGTGGGGGAGCGGCCGCTGGTCGGCGGCGATATCGCCTTGCTGGTACGCACCAACGAGCAGGGGGCGGAGCTGAAACGGGCGCTGCTGGCGCTCGGCATCGGCTGCGTGCAGCAGGCCCAGGACGATCTATTCCATTCACACACCGCGACCGAGCTCAGCCGGCTGCTGGGCGCTCTGGTCGAGCCCGAACGCGAAGGGCTGGTGCGTGCCGCGCTGGCCACCGACATTCTCGGATTCGACGGCAACCGGTTGGCAGGGCTCGACGAAGCCGGACTCGAAGCGGAGATGATCGCGTTCCGCGGTTACCATCAGCAGTGGCACGCCGCGGGGTTCATACGCATGATCCGGCAGCTGATGGGCGAGCGCCGGGTGGCGGTCAGGCTGCTCGGGTTCGACGACGGCGAGCGCCGTCTCACCGATCTGCTGCATCTGTGCGAACTGCTGCACCAGCAGGAGCGCAGCGCCGCCAGTGGCATGGCGCAGCTGCTGCGGTGGCTGACGCGGCAGCGTCTGGCCCAGGTGGCGGAGAGCGACGCCTCGCAGTTGCGGCTCGAGAGCGATGGCGAGCTGGTGCAGATCGTCACCATCCACAAGAGCAAAGGGTTGGAGTATCCGGTGGTCTTCGTCCCCTTCGCCTGGGAGCCCGGTGCCAGGCGCATCCGCCAGGGCGAACCCTACCAGTTCCACGATCCGCAGCAAGAATACGCGCCGGTGCTGGAGCTCGGCTCCGAGCGCTGGGAGCTCGACCGTCACCATGCCCAGCGGGAGGAGCTGGCGGAGAGTCTGCGTCTGCTCTACGTCGCGCTCACCCGCGCACGCTGCCGCTGCTATCTCTACTGGGGAGGGGTCGCAGGCGCCGAGCACTCCCCGCTTGCCTGGCTGTTGCATACGCCGCCCGCATGGCGCGAGGGGGAGGAGGTCCTGGAGGCGATGAAGCGCCATTTCGGCACCCTCGATGCGGCGGCGCTGGAGGCGCGCATAGCGCAGCTGGCGGCGCAGTCGGCGGGCGCGATCTCGTTGACCAGGTTGCCGCAAGCGGCTGAGGTCGCTGCGCCAAAACGTCTGCCACCCGTTTTGAGCGCCTCCGTCGAGCTGCGTGCGCGGTCGGCGCCGAAGCTGCCTTTCGTGACTTTGCGTACCACCAGCTTCTCGGCGCTCAGCGGTGTGCACGGCAATGTCGATCTGCCCGATCATGAGTTCGACGAGATGCTGTCGTCGCCAGTTGCGTCGCCGGCCGCCGCGCGCACGATCTTCACCTTTCCGCGCGGCGCGCGCGCCGGCAGCTGCCTGCACGCGATCTTCGAGCGCATCGACTTCAGCCGAGCCGATCATCCACCGCTGGCGCCGCTGGTCGCTTCGCAGCTGGAGTTGCACGGCATGGATCCTTCCTGGAGCGACGTCGTCTGCGCCATGATTCGCCGCGTGCTGCGGACGCCGCTCGATCCGCAGGGGCGGATCCGCCTCGAGCGGGTCAGCCCGCAGCAGCGGCTGGTGGAGATGGGGTTCCACTATCCTCTGGCCGGGGTGGAGCGCGGCGCTCTGTTGGCGCTGCTCGAGCGCTACGGCGGTAGCGGCGGCAGCGCGCGGGCGCAGGCGGAGGCGTTGGCCCGGCTCGAGTTCGGTCGGCTGCGGGGCTACATGAAGGGGTTCATCGATCTGATCTTCGAGCTCGACGGCCGTTACTATCTGCTCGACTACAAGTCCAATTGGCTGGGAGAGCGCGCGGCCGACTACGACAGCAAACGGGTGGCGCAGGCGATGGCGCAGTCGGGGTACCACCTGCAGTACCTGCTCTACGTGGTGGCGCTGCACCGCTATCTGCGCACGCGCCTGCCGGACTATGACTACCGACGTCACTTCGGCGGTGTCTACTACCTCTTCCTGCGCGGTCTTGAGCCGGAGCGCGGGGCCGGCAGCGGCGTGTTTCACGACCGCCCGGAAGGCGCGCTGATCGAGGCACTGGATCACTACATCGGCGACGCGGAGGCAAGCCGATGAGCGACCTGCTACGCACGCTCCTGCAACAGCAGCAGTTGCGTCCTCTCGACCTGCATTTCGCACGGCTGATCGCCCGCCTGGAGGGTGAGGATGCGCCCCTGTTGGAGCTGGTGGCGGCGTTGACCAGCCACGCGGTCGCGGCGGGCGATGTCTGCCTGCCGCTGCGGGAGCTGGCGGGACGGCGCTTCGGCGACGAGCAGGAAGAGCGGCTGCCGCCACTGGAGGAGTTGGCGGAGAAGCTGCACCGGAGTCGTGTGGTGGGTGCGCCGGGAGAGTTCAAGCCATTGATCCTCGAGGCCGACGGCAGACTCTATCTGCAACGTTTCTGGCACTACGAAGTGCAGCTGGCCGATGCGCTGCTGGCACGCGCCGGTCACCGCTTCGAGGTGGATGAGGCGGCGCTGGCCCGCGATCTGCAGCGGCTCTTCCCCTCGCAGGAGCCAGCCGAAGTCGACTGGCAGGCGGTTGCCGCCGCGGTCGCGGTGCTGCGTGGCTTGACGGTGATCTCCGGCGGACCGGGCAGCGGCAAGACCAGCACCGTGGTGCGCCTGCTCGCGCTGCTGCAGCAGCAGGCCGGCAACGGTCTGGAGATCGCGTTGGCCGCGCCGACCGGCAAGGCGGCCGCGCGGCTGCAGGAGTCGATCCGGCAGGCCAAACAGCGGCTTTCGCTGGCGCCCGCGACGCTGGCGGCGATCCCGGAACAGGCGCAGACGCTGCACCGACTGCTCGGCATGCGCCCGGCAGGCGGCGCCATGCACGACGCCGACAATCCGTTGGGCTGCGACGCGCTGATCGTCGATGAGGCGTCGATGGTGGATCTGGCGATGATGGTCAGGCTGGTGCGGGCACTGCCGTCAGCCAGTCGTCTGATTCTGCTCGGTGATCGCCATCAACTGGCCTCGGTCGAGGCCGGCGCCGTGCTGGGAGATATCTGCGGCGCCGCCGGCGGCTGCAGCGCTGGGCTTGCCGCGCAGCTCGCGCGTGTCGGCCTGCGGCTCCCGGCTTCTCCCAACGCCCCGACCACGCCGATGAACGACTCGGTGGTGCTGCTGCAGCGCAGCTACCGGTTCGACGCCGACAGCGCGATCGGCCGCCTGGCTTCGGCGATCAACGGTGGCGATGCGGAGGCGGTGTTACGTCTGCTGCGCGATGCGGATGCGCCCCGTTGTGCCTGGAGTGCCCCGCAGGAACCGCTGCTGCCGCTGCTGCTGGAGGGGTACCGACCCTATCTCGAACTGGCCGCGAACGGCGCACCGCCGGAGGTGGTGTTCACCGCCTTCAACGCGTTTCGTCTGCTCACCGCGGCGAATCTCGGCGAGCGCGGCGCGGAGCGTATCAATGCAATGGTCGAGCGCGCGCTGGTGCGCGATCGCGCCACCCTCTCGCGGGATGGCTGGTATCCGGGACGTCCGCTAGTTATCCGCGCCAACGACTATGATCTGGGGCTCTACAACGGCGACATCGGTCTGCTGCTGCAGGATAGCGGGGGTCGGCCGCGGCTCTGCTTCCCGGCGGCAGGGGGCGGCTTTCGCTGGTTCTCCGCCAACCGTCTGCCGCGCCATGAACTCGCCTATGCGATGACGGTGCACAAGAGCCAGGGGTCGGAGTACGACTCGGTACTGCTGGTACTGCCCGATGCGGATTCGCCGCTGCTGACGCGGGAGCTGCTTTATACCGCGGTGACGCGGGCACGCGGCCACTTTTCGATCAGCGCCGGCGAAGCGGAGATCCGCACCGCGGTGGCACGCCGGCTGCAGCGGGTTAGCGGTCTGCGTGATCGGCTCTGGCCGCCGGCGAAGGCGTAGTCCGGCCGCAGCCGGGTCTTGATTTCCCCTCGATATTGCCGTTTACAACGGTCGTGCAGCTCAAGTTATACTCAGAGCGGACAGCGGACAGCGGACAGCGATGCAATACACGATTATCCCGGTGACACCTTTTCAACAGAACTGCACCCTGATCTGGTGCGCTGAGAGCGGTGCCGCTGCGGTGGTCGATCCGGGTGGCGATCTGGATCTGATTCTGAGCGAGATCGAACAGCGCGGCCTGTCGCTGGAGAAGATACTGATCACCCACGCCCATATCGATCACGCCGGTGGCGCGGCCGAGCTGGCGCGTCTGACCGGGGTGCCGATCGAGGGCCCCCACCGCGACGACCTCTTCTGGATCGAGGGGATGCACGAGCAGGGCCGCATGTTCAATTTTCCCGGCGCCGAGGTGTTCAAACCGAGCCGCTGGCTCGAGCAGGGCGATCAGGTCGGTTTGGGCAACCTTCAGCTGCAGGTTCACCACTGTCCCGGCCACACCCCCGGCCACGTTATTTTCCATCACCCGCCCAGCCGCCTGGCACTGGTTGGCGACGTGCTGTTCAAGGGCTCGATCGGACGCACCGACTTCCCCAGGGGGGACTACCAGACGCTGCTCGATTCGATTCGCAACCGGCTCTGGCCGCTCGGCGACGACGTCTCATTCATCTCCGGGCACGGCGCCATGTCGACCATCGGCTTCGAGCGCACGCACAATCCGTTTCTGACCTGAGCCCGCCATGCCGCCAAGCGAACAGTTGCGAAAACTCTCCCGAGAGGACAAGGATGCGCTCCGCTTTGCGCGCAATATCGCCCGCGGCCTGCAGATCCGGGCCGATCTGCGGCAGGTACGGGGGTACGCCATCAATATTCTCGAAAACTTTCTGCAGGCCCATTTCGAACTGGAGGAGCGCAGCCTGATCGGGCGCCTTGATCCGCTGCAGCGAATGCATGAGTCGGTCACCGTGGTGATGCAACAGCACTCGGAGTTCGGCACCATCGGCGCGTGCCTGCTGCATGCGGGCGAAGAGCTGTTGCGGCAGCAGCTGATCGAGTTTCACCAACTGCTCGAACGGCACGTGCATTACGAGGAGCACCACTTCTTCCCCTATATCGAGCGCTGTCTCGACGAGCAGCAGCTGCTGCTCGCGCAGCAGGAGATCCGCGGTGCGCAGATCGTCGATTGCAGTCACTGGCCGGATCCCTACTGGAAGCCGGCCTGATCCCCACCTACCACAACAAGAGACGAAGAGAGGAGAAAAGAGATGTTCAAATACAGAATGAAGGGCACTGTTGCACTGCTGTTTGCGCTGCTGATGCTCTGCAGCGGAGTCCTGTTCGCAACCAGTCATAGTGGGGGAAAACACAAGCTGGTGATTCAGGTCAGCAGCGGCGACCAGCAGACGCAGACGATTGCGCTGAACAATGCGGTCAACCTGCAGCGGGAGCTGGGCCCGGACAATATCGCGATCGAGATCGTCGCCTACGGACCGGGGCTCTCGCTGTTGACCGACAAGTCGACGCAGAAGCAGCGGGTCGAGAGTCTGGCGATGCAGGAGATCACCTTCTCCGCCTGCGGCAATACGATGAAGAAGGTGGAGAAGAAGTCGGGCAAGAAGCCGGTCCTGATCGAAGGGGTGCAGGTGGTGCCGGCAGGGGTGCTGCGCATCATGCAGCTGCAGGAGCAGGGTTACGCCTATATCCGGCCCTGACCTGGGTCGTGTTCGCATTCACAACGGCTGGCGTCGCTCGGGGCGCCGGCTGTCGTAGCTGAAGAGAAAGACGCCCGCCCAGATCAGCAGGAAGGTGTAGAGGTGATGGCTGGTGAACGGCTCGCCGATGATCGTCACCGCGAGCAGGAACTGCACACTCGGATTGAGGTATTGCAGCATGCCGAGTGTTGCCAGACGCATCCGTTTGGCGGCGTAGGTGAACAGCAGTAGCGGCACCGCGGTCATCAGCGCGGTGCCGGCCAGCAGCAGGTCGAAAGCGATCCCCTCTGAACCGAATGTCAACGCACCGTTGCTGGCGGCGAAAGCGAAATAGAGCAGCGCGGCCGGTGAGAGCAGCAGGCACTCCACGGTCAAGCCGATCAGCGGACCAACCGTGATCTGCTTTCTGACCAAGCCGTAGAGGCCGAAGGATGTCGCCAGCAGCAGCGCGATCCAGGGCACCTCTCCGAGGGCGACGAGCAGGTTGACGACGCCGGCGGAGACCAGCAGCAGCGCGTAGCGCTGCAGGCGCGAAATCCGCTCCTGCAGAATCACCGCACCGAGAAAGACCATCACCAGCGGAAACAGGTAGTAGCCCATGCTCGCCTCCAGCGCATGGCCGTTGTTGACCGCCCAGATGTATCCGAGCCAGTTGACCGAGACCAGCAGGGCGCTGAGCAGCAGCGAGCCGAGCAGCTTTCTGTCGGCATAGATCGCGGCCAGTTCGCGCCCGCGGCCGCGGATCAGGATCAATGCGCAGCAGAACAGCAGCGACCAGACGATCCGGTGGGCTAGGATCTCGAATGCGCCGGCGCTGCCGACGGCACGGTAGTAGAGCGCCGAAAAGCCCCACAGCAGAAAAGCGGTGAGTGCGGCCCAGACGCCCGCTGGGGCCTGTGCAGACTGGGCTGAAGGGGTCAAGGCGGAGTGCTACCGGGGCCGGGTGAAAGGGGGCATGATAGCTCAGCTGGCGGGGCGTCAGTAGTGATTTTCATATCAGCGGCACGAGCGGTGGGATGCGGCGGCGGGAATGGCTTGCAATAAGAACCGGGTTCAGTTTTCATGCCGCCAGGTCGATAAGCTACAGACGGTGGCAGCGCAACCGTACGCCCCAATTCGGAGCAGACGACAGGATGACGAGTTTCAATTTTCGACAGAGCGAGTTGGTCTCCAAGACCTTCCTGGTGGTGGATGACTTCGGCGATATGCGTGGCATGCTGCGCAGCATGCTGTCGACCGTTGGCGTAAAGGAGATCGATACCGCCAACAACGGGCCGGAAGCGATCGATGCACTCGAGCGCCGACGCTACGATATCGTGCTGTGCGACTACAACCTGGGACCCGGCAAGAACGGCCAGCAGGTGCTGGAAGAGGCGCGGCATCGGCAGTTGATCGGACTCGACGCGATCTTCGTGATGATCACCGCGGAGAACACGCGGGAGATGGTCATGGGAGCGGTGGAGTACGAGCCGGACTCCTATCTGACCAAGCCCTTCACCAAGGATGTGCTGAAGACGCGGTTGGAGAAACTGGTGCTGAAGCGGCAGGATCTGCGCGAGGTCGACCAGGCGGTCGGTGAACAGGATTACGACAAGGCGATTCAGCTGCTCGACAACAAGATCGCCGCCCGGCCGGGAAATCTCGGCGAGCTGACCAAGCTCAAGGCGGAGATCCTTTTCCGCTCCTCCGAGTATGAATACGCCGCTGATGTCTACGAGCGCGTGCTGGCGGTCAGGGAGATGCCCTGGGCGCGGCTCGGGCTCGGCAAGATCTACTTCACCACCGGGCGCCTGCAGGAGGCGCAGGCGATGTTCGAGGGGCTGCTGCAGGACAATCAGCGCTTCACTGCCGCCTACGACTGGCTGGCGCGGACGCTGCAGGCGCTGAAAAAAGACCGCGATGCGCAGGAGGTGCTGGAGCGCGCGGTGGTGGTTTCGCCGAAGGCGATACTGCGCCAGAAAGCGCTGGGTGACATTGCGCTGGCCAATGGCGATCTGGCGGTCGCCGGCAAGGCTTTGACCGAAGCGGTTTCGCTGGGTCGCCACTCGGTCTACAAGTCGGCCGGCAACTACGCCAAGCTGGCGCGCGTCAAATCCAAATCCGGCGACGGTCAGGGCGGCCTGAAGATAATCGAGAACATGGAGCGCGAGTTTCAGGGTGAAGGCGAATCCGAGCTCTACTCGGCGATGGTGAAGGGGGTCATCCACGCCGACATGGGCAACCGGGAAAAAGCGGATGCCTGCATGCACGAAGCCGCGCGGCTCTATGCCAAGGAGGGTCCCCACGTCGCCGCCGACCTGACGCTGGAAATGGCACGCAGCTACGGCGAACTGGGCGACAAGCAGGAGGCAGCGAAACTGCTGCAGCAGGCGGTGCGCAACAACCATGCCGAGCCGGAACTGCTGCAGCAGATCGAGAATATGGTCGGCGAGTTCGACCTCGGCACCGATCCCAAGGCTTTCGTCTCCGATATTCGCAAGGAGATCGTCAAGCTCAACAACCGCGGCGTCGAACTGGCCAAAGCCGGAAAGTTGCAGGAGGCGGTCGGGCTATTCAGCGAGGCGGTGGAGGCGATGCCGAGCAACAAGGTCGTCAACCTGAACGCCGCCCGCGTACTGGTGATGAACATGCGCGAGAACGGCGTCGAGGGGAAACAGCTCGGTCGCGTAAGGGAGCTGCTCGATCGCGTCAGAAAGATCGAACCCGACAGCCCGTCGCTGCGGCGGGTACAGCTGATGTATCAGAACCTGTCCAGGCAGGGACTCTGACGCAGGCAGTTCCGGACGAGAGAGTGAACCCCGTGCAACAACACGAGATGAAATTTGCCGATATTCTGGCGTCGTTGATCCACGACATGAAGAATTCGCTATGGCTGGTGATCAACACGCTGGAGTCGCTCGCCGGCGAGATGGAGAGCAGCGCCGATCGGCAGAAGCTGCAGACGCTGCAGCACGAGGCCAAGCGCCTCAACACCAATCTGATCGAGCTGCTTACGCTCTACAAGCTGGAGAACGAGCGCATCGCGGCCAACATAGAGGAGCTGAACCTCGCTGAGTTCATCGAGGAGCTGGTACTGGAGAACCGCATCGGCGCCGATGCGCGTGGCGTGGAGTTGAGCTGGACGTGCGACGACGATCTCTACGGTTACTTCGACGAAGGGCTGATCCGGGGCGTCGTCAACAGCGTCATCGGCAATGGACTCAGGTATACCCGCAGCCGCCTGCACCTCTCCGGTGAAGAGGCGTCCGGCTTTCTGGTGATTCGGGTCGAGGATGACGGTGCCGGATATCCGCAGGAGATGCTGGCGGCGCAGGATGCGATCGACGACCACTCCGCGCTGTGCGAGGGACGCACCCGGCTGGGGCTCTACTTCGCCGGCATGGTAGCGAAACTGCACCGCAATCAGGGGAAGGAGGGGTATATCCGCTTGAGCAACCAGGGGCAGCTCGACGGTGGCTGCTTCTCGCTCTACCTGCCCTGATCCCACACCGCACACCGGGGACAGTATACCTAATTCCTAGATGGAAATAGGTATACTGTCCCCGCAACGCGCACTAATTCCTAGATGGAAATAGGTATACTGTCCCCGCAACGCGGTAATGAACGCAAAGCGAGGGGCTGCGATGACCGGATCGATCCTGCTGCCAGTGACAAGAGTGCTGCCGCTGCTGTTGCTCTGCTGCTCGCTGGGCCTGCAGGCGGCGGTCGAGCGGGGCGATTTTCTGGGGGCGAAGGAGACCGTCTATCCGGCCTGGTTCAAGCAGAGTTTTCTCGATCTGGAAGAGGATGTCGCCGAGGCCGCTGCCGAAGGTCGGCGCCTGCTGCTCTTCTTCCATCAGGACGGCTGTCCCTACTGCAACCTGCTGGTGGAGCGCAATCTCTCGCAGCGGGAGATCAGAAGGCAGCTGCGCGAGCGTTTCGATGTCGTGGCGGTCAACATGTTCGGCGATCGCGAAGTCACCGCGCTCGACGGCAGCGTGCTGACGGAGAAGCGTCTGGCGGAGTCGCTCAGGGTGCAGTTCACGCCGACGCTGCTCTTCTTCAACGAACAGGGCGAAGTGGTGCTGCGCCTGAATGGCTATCTACCGCCGACGACGTTCAAGCTGGCGCTCGACTATGCCGCCGGCTGGCGCGAGGGGGCTGAGAGCTACCGCGCATTTCTGGCCGCCAAGCGGCCTGCCGCAGCGAACAGCGAACTCAATCGGCAGCCGTTTTTCCAGTCGCCGCCCTATCTGCTGAACCGCCGTGAAGCGAAACCCCTGGCGATCTTCTTCGAGCAGAGCCAGTGCCCCGACTGCGACCGTCTCCATCGGGAGCTGTTGCGGGACGAGGAGATACGCACATTGCTCGCCGGTTTCGATGTGGTTCAGCTGGACATGTGGTCGCAGACACCATTGGTGACGCCGCAGGGCAGGAAGCTGCGGGCACGCGACTGGGCGCGAGAACTGGAGATCGACTACGCGCCGACCTTCGTGCTGTTTGATGCCGGGGGGAGGGAGGTGATTCGATCCGCGGCGCTGTTCAAGCGTTTTCACACCGCCTCGATTCTCGACTACTGCCTGAGCGGCGCCTACCTGCGGCAGCCCAGCTTTCAGCGCTTCCTCTCCGCGCGCGCAGAGCATATCCGCGAGCAGGGCAGGGTTGTCGACATCTGGCGATGAACGGCGCGAAGGTGTCGCTGCTGCTGGAGGATCGACAGCGGTTGGACGAAGCCCGGCGCCTGACGCAGCGGCTAGGCCTGTCGTTGGATGGCAGTCGCGCGGAGTTGTTGCTGGTGCTGACCGCAACGCGGCTGGAACTGCGCGATTCGACCGCCCGTGATGCGGGCAGCGTCTGCGTCGATTTCGTCGCCGGCAAGAGCGCGCATCGGCGCCGTTACGGCGGAGGTCGCGGGCAGCCGCTGGCAAAGGCGGTCGGTCTCAAGCAAGGGCGTAATCCACTGCTGCTGGATGCCACGGCGGGTTTGGGTCGAGATGCATTCGTGCTCGCTTCGCTAGGCTGCCCGGTGGTGTTGATCGAACGTTCGCCGGTTGTCGCGGCGCTGCTGGAGGATGGTCTGCGCAGAGCGCTGCAGGATCCGGAAGTGGCACCGATAGCGGCGCGCATGCAGCTGATCAACAACGATGCCGGTCGCTATCTGGCGCAGCTGGCCGACTCGGTGCCAGCGGATGTGATCTATCTGGATCCGATGTACCCGGCACGCAACAAGCGCGCGTTGGTGAAGAAGGAGATGCGGATGCTGCAGCGCCTGCTTGGCGACAACGACAACAGCGGGCTGCTGCAGAGTGCCCGACAACACGCCCGTTACCGGGTGGTGGTCAAGCGGCCGCGCGGCGCCGATTGGCTCGACGGCGAGCGCCCCAGCATGTCGATCGAGAGTCCCAACACCCGCTTCGACGTCTACGTCAAGCGCGCATTCGACGCCTGATTACCGGCCCGGAGCGCGCTATTTATGGAAGTATCAGCGACAGCGGACGGTTGCATCCGGGACGGCCGTTCGGCGTACCTGTCGAAGCAAGGCCAAGGGAGGGTGAGTGGCGGAGCGGACGGGGCTCGAACCCGCGACCCCCGGCGTGACAGGCCGGTATTCTAACCAACTGAACTACCACTCCGCACCAAATCCAACTCCGGATTTCAGCCCGAATTTGTAACCCTCGACGCCAGAAAACTAGCGTCCCCACGGGGATTCGAACCCCGTTTATCGC
>JAGRGU010000150.1:4502-8084 GCA_020445335.1 Gammaproteobacteria bacterium | reverse complement strand
ACAGGGTCCCGCCGACGTTCATGCCACCCATGGCGTTACCCGTGCTGCCCAGGCCGGTGACGCCGATCTGCAGCGAGGTGAAGTCGGCGACATCGCCGCTGACCGTGAGCATGCCGTCGGCGTCGCCGTCTCCCTCGGTGCGCCCGACCCGCAATGCGCCCGTGCCCAGACCGGTCAGTTGGCCATTGACGGTTGCGCTGCCGGTGGCATTGCCGATGCTGTTGTTGCCGCGCACGTTGCCGATCTCGATCTGACCAAAACCGGTGATCCCGCCGGTGACGGTCGCGGTGCCCGTGGTGGTGCCGTGGGCATTGGTGTTGCCGACCTCGAAGGAGACGCCATTCAGCGTGCCGCTGTGCACGCCGCCAGCCAACACGTCGAGCATGCCGGTGGTGCTGCCGGTCGCATTGGGGTCGGCCGAGCCGTTGCCGACGCCAAGGGAAAGAAAGCCGTTGATGCCATTGGTCACGGAGAGCGTCCCGCTGCTCTGGCCGGTACCGGCCACCGTGCCGACCGAAATGAAGCCGCCGCCCGGTGTGCGTGACAGGGTCCCGCCGACGTTCATGCCACCCATGGCGTTACCCGTGCTGCTCAGGCCGGTGACGCCGATCTGCAGCGAGGTGAAGTCGGCGACATCGCCGCTGACCGTGAGCATGCCGTCGGCATCGCCGTCTCCCTCGGTGCGACCGACGATCAGGCCGCCTGCCGCCATACCGGTGAGACTGCCGGCAATGCTGCCGGTACCGGTTGCCGTGCCGCTGGCGACGCCGTCGATGAAGTCGCCGAAAGCTGCGTTGCCGGCGACGTCGACGTCACCCGGGTTGTTGATGCCGCTGCCCGTCGTCAGGCTACCGTTGGAGCTGCTGAAGCCGATCGCGGACGGGGCATTTGTGACACCGACATTCAGGTCGCCGCCGACGGACAGGCCGACAGCGTTCAAAGTCAGCGTGCCGGTGCCGTATGGAGGCGCTAGAACGGGATTACTCCTGACGCCGACGTCGAGGTTGTTGGTTTCGGCCAGCGTGCCGCCGCCCGGATAAAAGCCGCTGCCGCTGTCTGCGGTTGCGTTGCCGCCATTGTCGATCCGGGTATCGTCGGCGTTGCCCGGTGGAACGCCGATCGACCAGTTAGAGCCATCGAACCAGTCGCCGGCACCGCCAACCCAGGATATGGGGACGGCACTGACCGGTCCGGTTGCCAGAATCAGCGAGCCGGTGAGACAGAGCGTGGCACATAGCCGGGGCCCAGGCCGTGCAACTGTCGCGCCGTCGTCCCGAGTTCGATTGTCGCTGCCGAGGATCTCCGCGTGGGCAGCCAGACCTTTGTGATCCCGATCTGTCATTGGCTATCTCCCTTTATTGGCTCACGACGCTTTGCGTAGGAAACACTGCCAGAGTAAGCATCTCCCTTCCGTGAGAAGAGTTGCAATGCAATTCGAGTGCCTTAAATTTAACTAATTATCAATAAATGAGTTTTATGCCGGCACATAGGTTGCCAGATGCGCACTTGTAAAAATTCTTGACAGTATTGCCGGGGGCGGGCGGATGTTGAACCAATGGGATCGAACTCGATTGATTGAAGCTGACGGGGCGTTTCCCCAATTCAGAGCTTCACAGCTGTCGTCGAAATTGTCTTAAGCACGTGCTCACACCTCGCTAATTCACGTAGAAGGAAAAGAGACGAAGGGAATAAAAATATTCCCTTCGTCATCTTTTTCGGGGCTAGGGAGTCCATGTCGTCAAAGTGCGGATTACACCCATTTTTCAGTGGTAATGTCGCTGGTAATTCCGTGAAAATCTCATATATTGAAAACTGGGCAATCGCATCTCAGTCGGGTTGGTGCAGTACCGGAATACGATTCCCGTCAGTCGTGTCGAGGTCTGATAAAACCCGAGCGATGGGCAATGGCGTGCGGCGCCGTACTACTCATCAAATCCTGCCGAACCGCTTCTCAAATATGGCATTCGCAGCCACCGGCAACTTTTTGACCCTCGCTCTGAGTTCATCGGAAGCAAACATAGAATCAGGGAGAAAACCAATGTCACATAAAAAAACAGGATGGATTGGCGTTGCCGTTGCGGTCATGGGGCTGGCGTTTTCTGGTGCCAGCCAGAGTGAAGACTGCGATATTGGACCAATAGGGATGAGCGCCCTGAGCCCGGCGGAGAGTACCCGCCTTGGGGGCTTGTTGATGTCCGGATTACGAGGCAAATACGAGGTTTCGGTGGTCTACCTCGGCAGCAGACAAACCCGACGTGGCAGACCGCTGGAATGTAAGCCCGTAAAGTACCGCGTCGACACCTATTACGACGCGGGAAAGGGTGCGATCGGGGTGGTGGCTGGGGAGGTACAGACGCTTGATCCCTGGAGCGTAGGGCGGACAGCCGTTTCGAATGTGCGGCTGGCAAATGTCGTTGCCAGCGGCGGTGACGTCCTCTCCGGCGCCGACATCGTTGGCTTCAGCCTCAATGTTGGACCGACAAGGCCCGGCTGTGCCGTGATCGGTAGCGGCAATTACCTGCCCGAGGGAGGAGATGGCTCTGTTATGCCGATGCCGTTCGCGCTGATGCCGAACTATTCGCGCTCCGCCGGCAACCTGGCCTGCGGCCAACGCTGAGGCGGCGTCCGAACGCGGTACCTGGACGACGCCGTCAAGTCCGCAACGGGCGGCCCAACCTCGGGAACTAAGCAGATGCGTCGATGGCCCGCTGTTACAGCCTTTGCTGTGGCTGCGATGGCTGGCATCGGCGCGTTGTTATGGTCCGATTACCAACAGCCGGCGATTATCCGCGGGCCGGCTGCCGCGGCGGATCCGCCGCGACCCAACGTCATTGTCTACCTGGTCGACACGTTGCGCGCCGATCATCTGGGTCTGTACGGGTATGACCGGGATACCTCGCCGCTGCTGGATCGCTGGGCCCGCGGCAGCACCGTGTTCGACAACACCTACGCGCCGAGTTCCTGGACCAAGCCCAGCATGGTCACGCTGTTCAGTGGGATGGATGCGATCGGCCATGGCGCCGAAGACCGTTTGGACAGAATCCCCGCTGATGTACCGCTGCTGGCCGAACGCCTGAAAGCGCTCGGTTACTCGACCTTCGGCGCCGTGACCAACCCCAATGTGCTGCCGCACTGGGGATTCGACCGGGGTTTCGACCTCTACCGCGATCTCGATTCGGCCGGCAACGGCACCCCTGCCAACCGCGTCACCGAGTTCGTCGAGCAGCACCTGGAGCAGCTTGTGCAAAGTCAGCCGTTCCTGCTCTATCTGCACGTCGTAGACCCCCACTACCCTTACCAGCCGCCGCCACCGTTCGACAGCCGCTTTCCACGCTCGCGCGCAGCTCCCGCCAACATGTCGGTCGGCCGGTACGACGGCGAGATCGCCTTCGTCGATGCCGAGTTCGGGCGCATCGTCGATCTGTTGGAGCAACGCGGACTCGATGATCGCAGCATGACGATATTCACCTCCGATCATGGCGAAGAGCTGTGGGAGCACGGCAGACTGGGCCATGGCAGCACCCTCTACGAGGAAGTGATGCGGGTTCCGTTGCTGATCCGTTTCCCGCAGGGCCGCTTCGC
>JAGRGU010000150.1:1642-4440 GCA_020445335.1 Gammaproteobacteria bacterium | reverse complement strand
CCCGGCGAGGGCTTGGATGGGCACGATCTCGCTGCGGTGATGGAGGGCGGTGCGACAGACACCGAGGAGCGCGAGCTGTTTCTGTCACTGCGAACCAGCGGCCAGAACGGCCACCGGGTACGCGGCGTACTCAGCGGTCCGTTCAAGTACCTGAAGCGCACCTCTCCGGAGGTGAACGAGGCGCTGTTCGATCTGCTGCAGGATCCGACGGAATCGAAAGATATCTCGGCGCAAGAACAGCCGCTGCATGCCCGCCTGGCGGCGTCGCTGCATGCCCATCTGGCGCAGCGATCGAGCGGCGTTCAACTGCGCATCGTCAACGCGGCGGCGGACGAACCGCAACGGGCCGAGGTGTTGATCGAGACCAGCGGACAATTTTCGGATGTGGTCGGGATTCGCCTGGAGCAGGGCGACGGCTTCGAGCTTGCGGAAGACCGCCGGCAGCTGCGCCTGAGCTGGTGGCTTGAGAACCAACACCAGGAGCTCAACAGGGGCAAACGCCTGGTACCCGACGAAGATGGCATTCGATTCCAGGTGGCGCCGGCGGATGCCCGGATTGTCGTACAACAGCTGGAGATCGGCGAAGCCGGCGGGGCAAGACTGCGAGTTGGCGACGGTGAACGAGCCACGCCGTTCGCGTTTGACGCCGGCGATGACGCCTGGCGCATCCGTGACATCGACGATCTGCTGGCCGATACGGGTGCAACATCCAGCGATGGCAAAGCCATGGCCTTCCTGGGCGTGATCAAAGCACCTGCCGCAAACGTCGCCAAGCCATCCAGGGAGCTGCTCGAGCGGCTGCGTTCCCTGGGTTACCTGGGTGGCGATGACGATGCGCGGTAAGGCTCCGGTCGCTCAACCGGTGCGGCAGCGGTAGAGCGCGCTATCGACCACGCCGGCCATGTTGTCGACATCCAGGCCTGCCGCGACGAAATCGGCAATGCGTCCCGCCTGCCCCTTCGGATCCTCGATCACCTGCGCGTAGTCGATCTCCAGACAGTCGAAGCGAGCGGCGTGTTCGAGCAGGTAGGTTGCGCGCCAAAGATCGTCCTCGAACAGTCGCCGCATGCGAGCCTGGTCGATGTCGTGCACCTCTCCGCGCCGGGTCAGCATCCTGGCCTGCGAGGCAAGTACTTCGCAGAGATCGCGGCGCATCAAAATCACCTTGTAGTTGTTGCTGTCCGGCAGCTCACGCAGCAGCGTGGATACCACCTTGACCGCCTTTCCACGGGCATCGCGTAGCCAATGGCCGTCATCATGGGGCAGATGCCTGACCCGCTCGAGCTCGAAATAGCCCTGCGGATTGTCCTCGTCGGCGGCGCGCCCGGCATCGGTCAGCAGCGCCAGCCCACCGGCGGCCAGCATCTGCATCAGCATCGACGTGCCGGAGCGGGGCAACCCCGAAACAACGATCACAGGTGTCCCATGGAGAAGACGTCGCAGGCGCCGGATCAACCGTTTCATAGGCCCGATTCTGTCACAGCTTGGCAGTGGCATGGTTGATTTGGTCACCTGGCGGTGGGTGATACTATCACCGGCAACGATCACGGGTGACAAAATGACAAAGGCACGAAGGACGTTCAGGCCGGAGTCTCGTCTGGAGGCTGCGAGCCTGGTCATGGTATTGACCATCGCTATCACGCCTCCGGCAATGGCGTATATCGGTCCAGGCGCCGGCTTCGCCCTGGTATCGTCGGTCGGGGTCCTGTTGCTGACGGTGCTGCTGGCGCTGTTGTCGCTGTTGCTGTGGCCACTGCGTTCGCTATGGGGGGTGGCCTTGCGCGGCAGGCGCGCGCGCCCCTGGGTCAGGCGTCTGATCGTGGTTGGTTTCGATGGTCAGGATGCTGCACTGACCGAACGTTTCATGGCCGAGGGTAAATTGCCCAACTTCAGCCGTCTGGCGGAGATGGGTTGCTACAGCCGCCTGCGCTCCACCTACCCATCGATCACCCCTGTCGCCTGGTCGACCTTCAGTACCGGCACCGGCCCCGGTCGACATGGCATTTTCGATTTCCTCGAGCGCGACCGGCGCTCCTACCTGCCGCTACTGTCATCGGTGCAGATCGACAAGGTCGAGCGCAGCCTGAAAATCGGTCGCTGGCGGCTGCCGTTGCGCAAGCCGGCGATACGCCTGTTGCGCAAGTCCAAGTCTTACTGGAAGGTGCTGGCCGAACATCGCATCTGGAGCACCATCCTGCGCATGCCCGTCTCCTTTCCGCCGGAGCGTTTTCGCGGCGCCCAGCTGAGCGCGATGTGCACCCCCGACCTGCTCGGCACCCAAGGGACCTTTCTGCTGTACACCACGCGTCCGGTGCACGAGCGGATTCAGGAGGGGGGGATTCGTATCGGCCTGCCGCGCGTGCAAGGCGAGCCGCATCGCTATGAGACGGTGATCCAGGGCCCTGACAACGCCTTCCGCGAGGGCAACCCGCCGCTCGAGATGTCCCTGCGCATCGCCGCCGACCGGGCCGGCCAACGCACGCGCATCGGCATCGACGGCGACGACTTCGAGCTCGTCACCGGTCGACTCAGCCCGTGGGTGTCGTTAAGGTTTCGGGCCGCGCCGGGGGTGACCGTCTCGGGGCTGTGCCGCATGCTGGTGAGCGAGGCGGACGAGGAGTTCTCGCTCTATGTCAGCCCGATCAATATCGATCCGGAGCGACCGGCGATGCCCATCTCCCACCCGCCATATTACGCCGGTTACCTGGCCAAGATGATCGGCCCCTACTCGACCCTGGGTCTGGCCGAGGATACCTGGGCGCTCAACGAGGGGGTGATCGACGACGCGACATTCCTGG
>JAGRGU010000150.1:0-1537 GCA_020445335.1 Gammaproteobacteria bacterium | reverse complement strand
GTGCAGCACATGTTCTGGCGCTACACCGAGGAGGGGCACCCGGCGGTGCGCGAGCCCGGCACCCGTCACGCCGATGCCATCGAGCAGATCTATCTGCGCAACGACCGGCTGGTCGGCAAGCTGCTGGGGCGCCTGGGCAAAAAAGATCTGTTGCTGGTCGTCTCCGACCACGGCATGACCTCGTTCCGGCGCGGCTGCAACCTCAACCGCTGGCTGCATGACAATGGCTATCTTGCGCTCAAGGAGGGGGCCGACGGCTTGTCGCCCTGGCTGCGCGATGTCGACTGGAGCCGGACACGCGCCTACGTGGTCGGTCTGACCGGGATCTTTCTCAACATTCGCGGGCGCGAGTCTGCCGGCATTGTAGAAGCGGGCCAGCCTGCTCGTGCGCTGAAGCTGGAACTGATGCGGAAATTGGGCGGGCTGGTCGACGAGGAGAGAGGGGAGCGCGCAATCAATGAGGTGTTCGAGACCAGCGAGATCCACGACGGACCCTACCTGGATCGCGGACCTGACCTGATCGTCGGTTACAACCATGGGTACCGGCACTCCTGGGACTGCTCGTCGGGTATCGTGACCGGCGAGGTATTCGAGGACAATCGCAAGGCCTGGAGCGCGGACCATTGTGTCGATCCACGCCTGGTGCCCGGCATACTGTTCAGTAACTGCGCCATCGACGAGCCGGATCCGGGGCTGATCGATATGGCCCCCACGGTGTTGCAGGTATTCGGCCTGCCACCCGAACCCTACATGGAGGGCCGGCCGCTGTTCCACCGCAACCCCTTCACCGGCCGGGTGCAGGCGGAGAGGGAGCAGGTGGGCGACGCCTCATGAGCACGACACCGGGCCTTGCGGCAGTCGTCGGTGCGCTGCGCCGGGCGGCCTGGCGACCGATGGCGCCGCGCCTTGCGCTCACAGCGCTGATGTTATTCGGTTGCGAGCAGGGCGTATCGGATCCCTTCCCGGGTAACGCGCCACGCGCCGATGCCAAGCGCATGATCGTGCTCGGTTTCGACGGCATGGACTACGGTCTCACGCGACGCTTCATAGAGCAGGGCCGGATGCCCAACCTCAAGCGACTGGCAGAGACAGGGCAGTTTCAGTCGCTGGCCACCTCGGTGCCGCCGCAGAGCCCGGTCGCCTGGTCCAACTTCATCACCGGTCTCGATTCCGGTGGCCATGGGATCTTCGATTTCATGCACCGCGACCCACTGCAGTTGCTGCCCTATCTCTCCACCAGTCGCGCCAAGCCCGCCTCCAGCAGCATCGAGTTGGGCCGCTACCGCATTCCCCTGAGCAGCGGCAGCGTCGAACTGCTGCGTCACGGCGAGACATTCTGGGAGGTGCTCGAGTCCCATGGCGTGGAGACCTCGATCATCCGCATGCCGACCAATTTCCCGCCATCGGGCAGCGCCACGCGTGAAATCTCGGGCATGGGTACACCCGATATCCTCGGCACCTATGGCATCTCATCCCTCTACACCTCCGAACCGCTGCGCTATCAGGGCAGGCAACTCAACGGCGGCCGTATCTATCC
>JAGRGU010000035.1 GCA_020445335.1 Gammaproteobacteria bacterium | reverse complement strand
TCTGCTGCTGCTCGGACTCCTGCTGCTCGGACTGCGACTGCTGCTCCTGCTCGGACTGTTGCTCCTGTTCCTGCTTCTGCTTCTGCTCCTGCTTCTGCTTCTGCTTCTGCTCTTGCTTCTGCTTCTGCTTCTGCTCTTGCTTCTGCTTCTGCTTCTGTTCGCTGTTCTGTTGTTTCCGCTCCGACTGCTGCTTTTCGATTCGCGCCAGCGCTTGCGGGTCGGTGGCGGCCAGCAGCGCACGTGCAACTCCGTGGTTATAGCGCGCATCCTGGTGTTGGGGGTTCTCCTCGAGGACCGCGGCATAGGCGCTCAGCGCGCCTTCGTAATCCTGTTGTTGAAAGCGTGCGTTACCCAGGTTGTAGCGTGCATCCAATGCCACTTCGGGTCGTTCCACCCGGGCGAAGGAGTCCGCCGCGGCTGAGTACTCTTCGGCTTTGTAGTAGGCGACTCCGCGTCGGTAGTCATCGCTGAAAGATTGTGCCGCTTCGGCATATAGACCCGCTTCAAACAGTCGTTTGCCCTTCTGTTCGCTGTTCTCGAACAGTGCGGCGGTGGCCAGTCCCGGCAGCAGCAGAAGCCACAGGGGCAAATGGCAGCGGATCGTCATTTGCCCTCTCCGGCCGGATCCAGGCGCCGGTAGCGCCTGAACAGCGGCAACAGCAGCAGCATTACCAGCAAAAGCGGCCAGTAGAAGCGCTCGTTCCAGACCCGGATGCGTTGCCCCGGCAGCGTTTCCGCCTGACTCCCCTCTACTGCTGCACGTAGCAGCCTGTCGCTGTCCTCATCCCGGTAGTCAGCGGTCTGATAGAGGCCGTCGCCTGCCTCGGCCAGTTGCCGCAGACGCTGCTCCTCGAGTCGCGATTCGATGGTCTGGCCACGGGCGTCGATCAGGAAACGCCCGTTGTGACCGGGTACCGGTCCACCCCCGACGGTGCCTATGCCAAGGATGTGCAGGCGTATGCCGTTGGCGCTGAGTTCTGCGACCTGCTTTTGCAGCTCCGGCTCGACGAAGTCGCCATCGCTGACCAGCAGGATGTTGCGCCGGCTCTGCTCGGGCTGACCTGCGAGCAGGGTCTCGGCCCGTTGCAGCGCATCCTGCAGGCGGCTGCCCTGCAGCCGTACCAGGTCGGTGGAGATCGACGGCAGCACCGCGAGAATGGCGTTGCCGTCCTCGGTGACCGGCGTGATCACCTGCGCTATCGATGCGAAGGCGATCAGGCCGACGCGAACCCCCCGGTTGCGACTGACCAGATCCTCGATCTCCTGGCGTGCCCGGGCGATGCGCGACGGTCGCACGTCGGCGACCTCCATCGAGCGCGAAATGTCGAGCAGTATGACCAGGTCGGCGCCCGGAGAGTAGAGCTGGACGTCGGTGAAATCCCAACGCGGTCCAGCCATGGCGATCACCAGCAGTGTCCACAGGAGGGCCCAGCGCCTGAACTTCTGCCAACGCTCGCTCGAGTGAAGTTCGCGGCTGCCGGTCAGATGCGGCAGCAGGTGCGTATCGGCGTAACGGTTGATGCGGGCGATGTGGCCGTAGACCTTGCTGCGACGCAGCCAGGCGCCCACGGGAAAGATCAGTAGCAGCGCCAGCAGCCACCAGGGAGAGGCGAAATGGAAACCGCCGTCAGTCATTTGTGCGGCTCCCGGGCAGGCGGATGCGACCCTCCGGAAAGAGACCCAGCAACAGCAGCAGCAGCAGTGCCGTGCCTAGCGGCCATTGATATAGCGGGCGGGGGATGTGGACCGTGCGGCTCTCGACCTCGGTCTTCTCCAGTGCGTCGATGCGCTGCGAGATCTCCTCCAGCGCGCGGGCGTTGGTAGCACGGAAGTAGGCACCGCCGGTTGTCTGTGCGATCCGCTGCAGTGCCTTTTCGTCCAGCCCGATATCGGTCTCGGCGTGATAGTTGCCGTCGCTGCCGCGAATCATCACCTCTTTCTGGTTGCTGCCGACGCCGATGGCGTAGATTCTGATTCCCTCGCGCGCGGCCAGTGCCGCGGCGTCCGCGGGCGGTATCAGTCCGGCGGTATTCTCGCCGTCGGTGACCAGCAGCAGCACGCGCGAGCCCGGCGGTCGCTGACGCAGCTTCTTGACGCTGAGTCCGATCGCGTCGCCCATCGCCGTGGCGTTGCCGGCCATGCCGGGTTCGACCGTCTGCAGGATACTGCTGGCGGCTTTTATGTCGAGCGTCAATGGCGCCTGGACGAAGGCTTGGTTGCCGAAGACCACCAGCCCGACGCGATCGCCCTCGCGTTTGCCGATGAAGCGTCCCATCACCCCCTTGACCACCGCCATGCGGCTCACCGGCCGGCCTTCATTGCTGAAATCCAGTGCGGTCATCGAGCGCGAAGTGTCGACTGCCAGCATCAGGTCGTAACCTTCGCTGCGGATCTCCGTGTGCGGCTCGAGCCACTGAGGTCGCATCGCTGCAAGCGTCAGGGCGAGCCATAGCAGTGCCAGGATCAGAGCCTGCACCTTGCCGGCGATCGCGCTGCGTGGCCGGCGCGATTTGAAGCTCTGTTCCAGGCGCCGCAGGTCGGGGAAGAGCAGCGTGGTCCGCTGCCCTTCGGCCGGCTGCTCCTGACGCGCTTGAAGCAGTCTGGGCCACAGTAGCCGCACCAGCAGCGGCAGTGCCAGCAGGTAGCCCATCGATGGCCAGAGAAACTCAAACATCGGCTGCTCTGCCGCGCGTTGGCCTGGCCACCATCCTGGTTGCTGCGACGATCAGCGACTCAAGCGCTGCCGCGCGCTCTTCGGCGTCCTCCGGCGCGTAGGGGAGTTTGAGCAGCAGGCCCCCCTGTTCGCGCCAGGCGAAGCCGTTCGGATCCGCCTGCTGCAGCCAGCCAAGCCACTGTTCTCCGGTCAGCGCGGCGGTACGCTCGCGGCCTTGGCTGGCGATGGCGATACGGCGCAGCAGCTCCGACAGCTGTGCCGCGGTCTCTTTCGGCGTCTGCTGGTGGCGATTGCGGCGCAGCTCGCGCAGCGCCTTTTGCGCCTCGTTGCGCCAACTTCCGGGCGGGTAGCGGAGGTAGTGACGCAACAACAGATAGGTGCTGACCAGCACGACGAGGGTCAGCCCCAGAGCGATCCACCAGCCGGGGGCGGGCGGCCACCAGGAGATGGTGTCCAGTCCGCGGATGTCGTGGATCTGCACCTCCATCAGCCGACTCTCCGGTAGTGGCGGATGCCGCGCGTCAGCGCGCGATGCACATCCTCGTCGGTGCGGACCGGGATCAGCGGAATGCGCAGCCGGCTGGCGATGCCGGCCAGCACCGTGCGATGGTACTCCCACGCCTGTCGATACTCCGCACGCCCGGCAGGGTCCGAGGCTTCGATCTCGAGAAGATTGCCGTCGGCGTCGGTAAACAGCGCTCTGCCGACGTCGGGCAGTTCGCGGTCGGCACGATCATCGATCGGCACCAACACCAGCGTGTGGCGCTGGCTGAGCCGGCCCAGGGTGCTCTCCAGCGCGCTGTTGTCGCGATTGAACTCGGCGATCACGAAGATGAGGCTGCCGGCTGCGGTTCCCCCTTCGGCGCGTCGCAGCGCACTCAGCAACGGGTCGCTGTCAGACTCGGCTCCGGCGCTGGGTCGTGACAGCGCCTTCAGCAGGCGCCAGAGCGCGCGGCGATCCTTGGTTGGGCGGAAGTGGCGGGGCGCGTCGGCCGCATCGCCGAACAATAGACCGCCAACGCGGTCGTGCTGACTGTTGGCGGCCCATCCGAGCAGCGCCGCGCAGCGCGCTGCCTGCACCGATTTGAAGGTGCCGCGGGTGCCGAAGTGCATATGCGGCCCCTGGTCCACGCAGAGCACCACGCTGCGTTCGCGCTCTTCGCGAAAGGTCTTCAGGTGCGGGCTGTTGGTGCGTGCCGTCACCTTCCACTCCATGTTGCGGATATCGTCGCCCTGGTGATATTCGCGCACCTCCTCGAAGTCGAGGCCAGTGCCGCGAAACACCGAGGCGTAGAGTCCGCTGAAACTGGAGTTGACCAGATGGTGCGATGCCAGGCCCAGGGAGCGGGCCCTGTGCCTCAGCTCCAGCAGGTCGTCGAGACGGGGATAGAGTGCCATGCGCAGCTGCGATGCTCAGAAACTCAGGGAACGGCCACCATGTCCAGCAGACGCGCAACGAAATCGTTGTTGGTGATCCCCTCGGCTTCGGCCTCGAAGGTGAGCAGCACACGATGGCGCAGAATCTCCGGCGCCACTTGCTGGATGTGCGCGGGAGAGACGAAGGTTTCGCCGTCGAGCCAGGCGCGCGCGCGGGCGCAGCGCGCCAAGGCGATTGTGGCACGCGGCGAGGCGCCGAAGCGGCACCAGCGGGTCAGCGTGTCGTCGTAGGCACCCGGGTTGCGCGTGGCCTGGACCAGATCGACGATATAGCTGTTCAGTTTCGGGTCGAGAAACACCTTGGCGACGTCGCGCCGCATCGCAAACAGGCTTGCCTGCGGCAGCCTGCTGCCGGGAGGGGTGGGGGCCTCGGTCTGTTTACGGCTGTCCAGCGCCAGGATCGAAAGCTCCTCGTCGCGCGAGGGGTAGTCCACCCAGACCTGCATCAGGAAGCGGTCCAGCTGCGCCTCGGGCAGATGGTAGGTGCCCTCCTGTTCGATCGGGTTCTGCGTCGCCAGCACCATGAAGAGGTCGGGCAGGGGGTAGGTGCACTGACCGACGGTGATCTGGTGCTCTTCCATCGCCTCCAGCAGCGCCGACTGCACCTTGGCGGGCGCGCGGTTGACCTCGTCGGCCAGAAGAATGTTGTGAAACAGCGGTCCCGGGCGGAACTCGAACTCCCCCTTTTCATGGCGATAGATGTCAGTACCGATGAGGTCGGAGGGGAGCAGGTCGGGCGTAAACTGGACGCGGTGGTAATCGCCTTCGATGGCTTCCGAGAGCGCCTTGACCGCGGTCGTCTTGGCCAGCCCCGGCATGCCCTCGACCAGCAGGTGGCCGTTGCTGAGAAGGCAGACCAGCATGCTGTCTATCAGGTTCTGTTGTCCGATGACGTAGGAGGCGATGTGATCCCTGACGGGATCGAGATCTTTTGGATTCATACTTGGATTACTGCTGTTGAAGGGCCCTTGGGGGCCACTTATATAATTACGCGCCCAGCATCGACGGGCGCGCGATTTGTAGGTGTCAGAATCTCCCTTTCCGGTATCCTGACCCGATCGGGGTAGAGATGCAAGAAATATGGAACGCCGGGATCGGCTGAAGCCTGGTTCGCGGGGCTGGCGACTGCATCACTTTCAGGCACCGGGCCAGGTTATCAGGCCCTGGAGACGCTATGCCAGAAAGGACTCCAGCAGCATGCCGAGTCTGGCGATCAGTTCGTCGGCCTCCTGATCGCTCATGATCAGGGGTGGCAACAGGCGCACCACACGCTCCGCGGTGACGTTGATAAGCACCCCCTGGTCGATCCCAAGCTGTACCAGCGCGCCGCACGGACGGTCGAGTTCTATCGCCAGCAGGAGTCCCTGGCCGCGAATCTCCTCGATCCCGGGGAGACCCTGCAGGCGATCGGCAAGTCCCTCCAGCAGTTTGATGCCGAGCGCTTCTGCGCGCGCCGCCAGCTGTTCCTTCTCTATGGTCTCGATCACCGCCAACGCGGCGGCGCAGGCGAGCGGATTGCCGCCAAAGGTGGAACCGTGGTTTCCCGGGGCGAAGAGTTCCGCAGCCTTACCGCGTGCCAGGCAGGCGCCGATCGGCACGCCGTTGCCCAGTCCCTTGGCCAGCGTCATCACATCCGGCAGGATGCCGTTGTGCTGGCAGGCGAACATTTTGCCGCTGCGCGCCATGCCGCTCTGGATCTCGTCGAGTATCAGTAGCCAGTCATGCGCGTCGCAGATCTCCCGCAGCCGGTTCAGGTAGTCGGGCGCGGGAATGTTTATTCCGCCCTCTCCCTGAATCGGTTCCACCATCACCGCAACGATGTTGGCGCTGCTTTCGGCCACCGCCCGCAGGCCATCGATATCGTTGTACGCCACCCTGATAAAGCCCTGCACCAGCGGTTCGAAGCCGGCCTGGACCTTGCGGTTGCCGGTGGCCGAAAGGGTGGCCAGCGTACGGCCGTGGAAGCTCTGCTCCATGACGACGATCGAAGGATTGACGATGCCGTTGCGGTTGCCCTGGAGTCGGGCCAACTTGATCGCCGCTTCGTTGGCTTCCGCTCCCGAGTTGCAGAAGAAGGCCCGCTCCATACCCGAAATCCGTGTCAGCCTGTCACCCAGCCGTTGCTGTAGCGGAATGCCGTACAGATTAGAGGTGTGGATCAGCTGGCCGGCCTGCTCGCAAATGGCCGTGCTGACCGCGGGATGGGCGTGACCCAGCCCGCAGACGGCGATTCCGCAGAGCGCATCCAGATAGCGTCGGCCGTCGGTATCCCACAGCCAGGCGCCCTGGCCCCGCTGAAAACTGATCGGCAGGCGTTGGTAGGTGGACATTAACGTTTCCGGCATTTCGACGACCTCTGTAAAAAACAAAAGGCAGCCCCGGTTTGCTTTTGGCCAGGGCTACCTATCGGAATCGGCGCACAGGTTCACTCTTGTGAGCGCCCAATGATAGGTCCGCCCTCCCGCTGGCGCAAGCCGTCGCCCATCGGCGGGCGTGCTCTGCGAGGTGCTTGTCACGGGCGGCGTTAAGTCCTAATCTCTGCGGCGGAGAGTCGGCCGGATAGTCGCTGCCGGGATGCATAGATGCCTCCCGGTAGAGGAAAGTCCGGGCTCTACAGGACAGGGTGCCAGGTAACACCTGGGGGGCGTGAGCCTACGGAAAGTGCCGCAGAAAAGATACCGCCCGGACGTCGTCCGGGTAAGGGTGAAATGGTGCGGTAAGAGCGCACCGCGCCTCTGGCAACAGAGGTGGCAGGGTAAACCCCACCCGGAGCAAGACCAAATAGGGGAGCGTGCGACTTCGGTCGCAACCTGTGGTCCGCAGGGTTCCCGGGTAGGTTGCTAGAGATCTGTGGTGACACAGATTCCAGATGAATGACTATTCTCGACAGAACCCGGCTTACAGGCCGGCTCTCCACCTTTCGAGCAGTTCCGCTCTTCTCGCTGTTTTCTCCCCTTTTTTTCATTCCCTCATAAATTACTTTAACTAGGGAATTTAGCACGCTGTTTTGCGTTGTTTTATCCCTTTATTTCCCTCTCCGATGTCGTCGTAACCTGCTGTCTTTAAAGGAACTTTCCCCCTTTTTTTGCCCCCAGATTTTCTTGACAAGTGGTGAAAACGCTACCTATTATGGGAATAAGTGGTGAAAAGTGGGAAAAATTGGAAAAGGGTTTCAGGGGACTCCTTTGTTTCGGGGCATCAACAAGATCAATTTGGACGTCAAAGGGCGCATCGCCATACCGACCCGGTATCGCGAGCTGCTGCGCGACTGTTGTGCCTCGGAGCTGGTGGTCACCGTCGACCCGGAACGCTGTCTCTGGATCTACCCCCTGCCTGACTGGCAGCGGATCGAGCAGACGCTGATGAAACTTCCGACCTTCAACGAGTCGGCGCGTATTCTGCAGCGGCTGCTGGTGGGTCACGCCACCGAAGTGGAGATGGATGCGCAGGGGCGCGTGCTGCTTCCTCCGCCGTTGCGCGAGTTCGGACGTCTGCAGAAGCAGGCGGTAATGATCGGCCAGGGCGCGCGCCTCGAACTCTGGGACGAGGCACGCTGGAATGCGAAGCAGGACGCCTGGCTTGATAAGGCCGATCTGGAGCAGCTGAAGCTTTCGCCCGATCTCGCAGACCTCTCGATCTGACACCATGGCAGCGGAATTCGCGCATCGGTCGGTGCTTGTGCAAGAGGCGCTGAGGGGGCTGAACATCAATCCGGCCGGGCGTTATGTCGACGGAACCTTCGGCCGTGGGGGTCATGCCGGCGAGATTCTGAAGCGGCTCTCGGCGGAGGGGCGACTGCTGGTGATCGACAAGGATCCGGAGGCGATCGCGCATGGCCGGGTCCATTTTGGCGATGACAGCCGGATCACTTTCCGGCAGGGATCTTTTGCTGATTTGAAAAGTGCGGCGGAACAGCTTGGATGGCAGCACGCGGTCGATGGCGTACTGCTCGACCTGGGGGTCTCTTCGCCGCAGTTGGACAACGCCGCGCGGGGTTTCAGTTTTCTCAATGACGGGCCTCTGGACATGCGCATGGACAATGCCAGCGGCGAGAGCGCTGCGGCATGGCTGGCGGGCGCCGAGGGCGCAGAGATAGCGCGGGTGTTGAAAGAGTACGGTGAGGAGCGATTCGCCAAACGCATCGCCGCCGCGATCGTTTCGGCGCGGGATCAAGCCCCGCTGCGAACCACCGCAGCGCTGGCGCAATTGATCGCCGACGCGGTGCCGGTCAGAGAGAAGCACAAGCACCCGGCGACCCGCAGCTTTCAGGCGATCAGGATCCATCTCAACCGTGAATTGGAAGATCTCTCCCGCTGCCTGCCCCAGGCGGTCGCGTTGCTGGCGCCGGCCGGTCGGCTGGTGGTGATCAGTTTCCACTCCCTGGAGGACCGAATCGTCAAGCGATTCATGCGTGATGCCGCGCGCGGCGACCGGTTTCCGCCGGGTGTGCCGGTTACCCAGGCGCAGCTGCAGCCGGAGCTCAAGCGGATCGGCGGCGCCAGTCGGCCGACGGCGGAGGAGATCGCCTCGAACCCGCGCGCGCGCAGCGCAGTGCTGCGGGTTGCGGAGCGTCTGGCGTGACGCGCAAACGGCTTTTGTGGGTCGTCGCGCTGGGCCTCGCCGTGCTGTTGTCGGCGATCGGCGTGGTGCACGCCAAATACAGTTCGCGCAGCTACTTCGTCGAGCTACAGCAGCTGCGGCTGCAGCAGGATCGGCTGGACGAGCAGTGGGGGCGTCTGCAACTCGAGCAGAGCACCTGGGCCACACAGCACCGGGTCGAGCGCATTGCCCGCAAACGATTGGAGATGCATCTGCCGCTGGCGGCGGAGATAGTGGTGATCGAGCCTTGAACGAAAAGCGTGTCAGCAAGCGGAAGAAGCGCAACGGCCAGGCAGAGGGTAAACTCGCTCTGCCGCGCTATGCCGCGCGCCGCTGGAGTCTCGCCGCGGCAATGGCGCTGGCCGCGTTGGTGCTGGTCGGGCGCGCGGTCGAACAGCAGATCTTCGAAACCGACTTTTTGCAGGACGAAGGCAAGCGCCGCCATCTGCGCGCCGTCGAGGTGCCTGCTCACCGCGGACGAATCACCGACCGTGACGGTGAGCCGCTGGCGATCAGCACGCCGGTCGATTCGGTGTGGGCCAATCCGCGCGTTCTGTCGCCGGACCGCCGGGTCTTGGTGCCGCTCGCCGCCGCGTTGCAGATGAAGCCCGATCAGCTGCGCCAACTGCTGGCCAGACGCAGCAACAGGGCTTTCGTCTATCTGCAGCGTCGTGTACGGCCGGAGATCGCCGAGGCAGTCAGCAACCTGGTCAGAGAGCAGCGCATCGCCGGTGTCGGCCTCGAGCGGGGTTATCGTCGTTACTATCCGGGGGGCGAGGTGTTTGCCCACGTGGTCGGCTTCACGGACATGGACGACCTCGGGCAGGAGGGGATCGAACTCGCCTATGAGGATTGGCTGCGCAGCACGCCCGGCAGAAAACTGGTGCTGCGCGACGGTCAGGCGCGCGCGGTGCGCGATGTGCAGAGTATCCGCACGCCGCTGGAAGGTCGCGATCTGGCGCTCAGTCTCGATCGGCGGCTGCAGTATCTGGCCTACCGCGAACTGAAGGCTGCGGTGAAACAGCACAAGGCGAAATCGGGCTCGGCGGTACTGCTCGACATCCGTAGCGGCGAGGTGCTGGCGATGGTCAACCAGCCGGCCTACAACCCCAACGGCGGCAAGGCCGGGCGTCCGGGTCGTTTTCGTAACCGCGCGTTGACCGATGTGTTCGAACCGGGATCGACGATGAAGCCCTTCACCGTCGCCGCCGGACTGGAGAGTGGCAGATACCGGGCCTCCAGCCGTATCGATACCGCTCCCGGTTTCCTGCGCGTGGGGCGCGACCAGGTCAGGGACCACAAAAACCTGGGCGAGATCGACGTGGCCACGGTGATCCGCCGTTCGAGCAATGTCGGCGCGGCCAAGATTGCGCTCGATCTGGAGGCGGAGCAGCTCTGGAAGTTATATGCCGGCATGGGCTTCGGCGAAGCCAGCGGGATCGGTTTTCCTGGCGAGGCTGGCGGTCAGCTGACGCCGTTTCAGCGTTGGGCCAGGATCGACCAGGCGACGCTCTCCTTCGGTTATGGTCTCTCGGTCACCACTCTGCAGCTTGCCAGAGCCTACGCGATCCTCGGTGCCGGCGGCATCAAACGCCCGCTTTCGCTGCTGCGGCTCGAACAGGCGCCACAGGGTGAACGCGTCATCTCGAAGGCCAGCGCCAAAGCGATCGTGGAGATGATGGAATCGGTCGTCTCCGCCGAGGGTACTGCACCCGACGCCGCCGTGCCCGGCTATCGGATCGCCGGCAAGACCGGTACCGCCAAGAAGAGTCTCCCGGGCGGTTACTCCGACGACCACTATCTTTCGGTGTTTGCCGGGATCGCGCCGGCCAGTGCCCCGCGACTGGCGATGGTGGTGGTGATCGACGATCCACGCGGGGAGAAGTATTACGGTGGGCAGGTGGCCGGTCCGGTCTTCTCCAAGGTGATCTCCGGCGCATTGCGGCTGATGAATATCGCCCCGGACGATCTGCCGCGCGACGGTTTGCGGCTCGCGGCAGCGGGGGGGCGGTCATGAGCCGAGCGCGAGAAGTAACATTGAGCCGGCTGCTGCAGGGGGTGGTCGAGTTGCCCGCAATGCAGGATCTGCCACTCTCTTCGCTTACCCTGGATAGCCGTTCGCTGCTCCCGGGGGCGCTATTTCTCGCCTGCAGAGGGCAGCGGTCGCACGGCCTCGAGCATCTTCCGCAGGCGTTGCAGGCTGGCGCGGCGGCGGTGTTGTGGGAGCCGGACGACAGATGGAACCGCGAGCGCGTGGCGCAGCTGAGCGCGCCTGTACCGATGATCGAGGTTGAGAAGCTGTCGGCGCGAGCCAGCGGAATCGCCGCACGTTTCTACGACAACCCCTCGAGATCGATGTTCATCGTCGGCATCACCGGAACCAATGGCAAGACCAGCTGCGCGCAGTTCATTGCACGCGCGCTGGCGCCGGATATGCGCTGCGCCTCGATTGGCACGCTGGGTATAGGTTTTCCCGGCGAGTTGCGGCACAGCAGCCGCACCACACCCGATGCGGTCGCGTTGCAACAGGCGCTGGCCGGATTGAAGACGGCGGGCGCGCGGGGGGTGGCGATGGAGGTCTCCTCGCACGCGCTTGAACAGGGGCGTGTGGCGGCGGTCGATTTCGACTTGGCGCTGTTCACCAACCTGAGCCGCGATCACCTCGACTATCACGGCACCCTGGAAGCATACGGCGATGCCAAGCGGAAGCTGTTCGCCATGCCCGGTCTCAAGAGCTGGGTGCTCAACCTCGACGATCCGTTTGGTCGCCGTCTGCTGCGGGAAGCGCCCGCTGGCGTCAGCGTGATCGGCTACGGTCAGAGCGAAGCGCTCCGCGCCGAGGCCGGCACGGAGCAGTGGTTGCTGGCGCGTGAGGTGATTGCCGACGACGACGGCCTGCGCATCGCGATCGAGAGCAGTTTCGGCGCGACGACGATCGTGAGCCGTTTGCTGGGGCGCTTCAACGTCAGCAATCTGCTGGCGGTGCTCGGCGTACTGCTGCAGCGCGGGGTGGCGCTCGACGAGGCGGCGGCGCGCCTCGCCGGCCTGACCACCGTGCCCGGACGCATGGAGCGCTTCGGCGGCGGTCGACAGCCGCTGGTGATCGTCGACTACGCGCACACCCCCGACGCGCTGGAGCAGGTGCTGAACGCCGGCCGGGGTCATGCGCGCGGCCGGCTGATCTGCGTTTTCGGCTGCGGCGGCGATCGCGACAACGGCAAACGGCCGCAGATGGCCGCGATCGGTGAGCGCCTCGCCGACCGCGTGGTGGTGACCGACGACAACCCCCGAAGCGAGGATGGCGACCGCATCGTGGCGCAGATACTCGCCGGTATGCGGCGGCCCGAAGCGGCCATGGTCGAGCGCGACAGGAGTGCGGCGATCGCGCTGGCGGTCAACGCAGCGCAACCGGGCGATGTGGTGGTCGTCGCCGGCAAAGGGCATGAGGATTATCAGCTGGTCGGTGACCAGGTGCTCCGTTTCGACGATCGCGAGCAGGTTCGACTGGTGCTGGCCGGAGGTGCGCGATGATCGCGCTCAGCCTCTCTCAGTGTGCCCGGCCGTTGCAGGCCGAACTGTACGGTGAGGATGTCAGCTTCAGCGCGGTCAGCACCGATACCCGCAACCTGGCGGCGGGCGATCTGTTCGTGGCGCTGAAAGGGCCGCGCTTCGACGGTCATGCCTACCTGCAGCAGGCGCGTGAACGCGGCGCGGTCGCCGCCATGGTCAGCGATGCGCCGGCCACGGGTATGCCAAGTCTGTTGCTGCAGGATACCCGCGTCGGCCTGGGCCGGCTGGCCGCGCTCTGGCGCGAGCGCAGCGCCGTGCCGTTGATTGGCGTCACCGGCAGCAACGGCAAAACCACGGTCAAGGAGATGATCGCGGCGATCCTCGGCCAGCGTCATCGGGTGCTGGCGACCCGTGGCAATTTGAACAACAACATCGGTCTCCCGCTGACGCTGCTGCGCCTGCAGGCGCACGACTGCGCGGTGGTCGAGATGGGCGCCAACCACAGTGGCGAGATCGGCTATCTGAGCCGTATTGCGCAGCCCGATGTGGCGTTGTTGATCAACGCCGGTCGCGCCCATCTGGAAGGTTTCGGCTCGCTGCGCGGTGTCGCCGAAGCCAAGTGCGAGATCATCGACGGGCTCAAGCCGGGCGGCTGTTTCATCTTCAACAACGACGACCCCTGGGCCCCGCTCTGGCGGCGGCGCGCGGCAGGTCTGCGCACGCTCGGGTTCGGCTGCGGCGAGGGTGCCGAGATCCGCAGTCCGGCGCAGAGCCTGCATCTGCACTGGCGGGAGGGATGTTTCTTCAGCCGCTTCCAGGTCGTAACGCCGGCGGGAGAAAACGAGATCGAGCTGGCGCTGGCCGGTGCGCACAACCGCATGAACGCCTTGGCGGCGATCGCCGCCGCGCAGCAGCTTGGTGCCGGTTGGGAGGAGATTCGCGCGGGGCTGGCGGCGATCAGGCCGGTTCCCGGTCGGCTGCAGCCGCTCGCCGGCCAGGTTGGTTGCGGCGTGATCGACGACAGTTACAACGCCAACCCCGATTCGGTGGTCGCCGCTGTCGACGTGCTGGCCAGCGCGCCGGGTCGCCGTTACCTGGTGTTGGGCGAGTTGCGCGAGATGGGTGCCGGCGGCGGCGACCTCTATCGGGAGCTGGGTGAGTATGCGCACCGCAGCGGCATCGAGGGACTGCTGACCCTGGGCGATCCGGTGGCCACGGCGGCCGCGGCGTTCGGTACGGGGGGGGAGCATTACGCCACCCTGGATGCGCTGCTCGAGCGTCTCGCGGGCCTGCTGCAGGCGGGCGATCAGGTGCTGGTCAAGGGATCCCGCGCGGCGGCGATGGAGCGGGTGGTGAAGTCGCTGACGGGGGAGGTTGTGTGAAATGCTGATCTACCTGGCGGAATACCTGTCGCAATTTCATACCGGCTTCAACGTCTTCCAGTACCTGACGTTGCGCACCATCTTCGGCGTGCTGACCGCGCTGATCATCTCGTTCGTCGTCGGACCGATGATGATCCGCCGCCTGACCATGCATCAGATCGGGCAGACGGTACGCAACGACGGACCGGAGTCGCACCTGTCCAAAGCGGGTACTCCGACCATGGGCGGCGCGCTGCTGCTGGTGGCGGTCACCGTCAGCAGCCTGCTGTGGGCCGACCTCAGCAGCCGCTACGTCTGGGTGGTGATCGTGGTTACGCTGCTGTTCGGCATCATCGGTTTCATCGACGACTACAAGAAGCTGGTGCTCAACGATCCGCGCGGGCTGGCGAGCCGCTACAAGTATCTGTGGCAGTCGGTGGTCGGTCTGGGAGCGGCATTGTTCCTCTATGCGACCGCCACGCTGCCGGCCGAGACCCAGCTGATCATCCCTTTCGTCAAGAGCGTGGTCATCGATCTGGGCCCGGGATTCGTAATCCTCACCTACTTCGTCATCGTCGGCTCGAGCAACGCGGTCAACCTGACCGACGGTCTCGACGGCCTGGCGATCATGCCGACCGTGCTGGTCGCGGGCGCGCTGGCCATTTTCGCCTACGCCTCGGGGCACGCGCAGATCGCCAGCTACCTGTTGATTCCGCAGATTCCGGGTGCCGGCGAGCTGGCGGTTTTCTGCGGTGCGCTGGCCGGTGCCGGTCTCGGCTTCCTCTGGTTCAACGCCTACCCGGCGCAGGTCTTCATGGGCGACGTCGGCGCGCTGGCGCTGGGTGCGGCGCTGGGGGTGGTGGCGGTGCTGGTGCGCCAGGAACTGGTGCTGTTGATCATGGGTGGAGTGTTCGTGATGGAGACGGTGTCGGTGATGCTGCAGGTGCTGTCATTCAAGCTGACAGGCCGGCGCATCTTCCGCATGGCGCCGCTGCATCACCACTTCGAACTCAAAGGCTGGCCGGAGCCGCGCGTGATCGTGCGCTTCTGGATCGTGACCGTGATTCTGGTGCTGGTCGGGCTGGCCAGTCTCAAGATTCGCTGAAGAGGAACGGAACCGGGATGTCGGAGATCAAGCAACAGCGGCAGAGTGCGGTGGAGCGGCGACGCAAGACGCTGATCGTCGGTCTCGGCGCGACCGGTCTCTCCTGCGCCCGCTATCTCTCTTCGCGCGGGGTACCGCTGGCGGTGACCGACAGCCGCGACCATCCGCCGGGACTCGACCGGCTGCTCGAGGATCTGCCCGATACCGCGCTCTTCCTCGGCGGCTTCAGTGCAGCCGCTTTCGCCGCGGCCGAGCGGCTGATCGTCTCTCCCGGCGTGGCGCTCGCCGAGCCGATGATCCAGGCCGCGATCGCGGCCGGCGTACCGGTGCTCGGGGATGTGGAGCTCTTCTGCCAGGTGGCGGCAGCACCCTACGTTGCGATCACCGGCTCCAACGGCAAGAGCACGGTAACGACGCTCCTTGGAGAGATGGCGGCTGCACAGGGGATCAATGTCGCGGTCGGCGGAAACATCGGCAGACCGGTGCTCGATCTGCTCGATGCGCAGGCGGAGCTCTATGTGCTCGAGCTGTCGAGCTTTCAGCTGGAGACCACCGAGTCACTGCAGCCGGTCGCGGCGACGGTGCTGAACCTGTCGCCCGACCATCTCGACCGCTACCCCGGGCTTGCAGGTTACGCGCAGGCGAAAGGCAAGGTGTACCGCGCAGCGCAGGCGCGTGTCTTCAATCGTGACGATGCCGCGGTGATGGCAATGTGCGGCCAGGGCGGAAAGGAGAAGTTCTTCGGTGTCGGCGAGCCCGAAGAGGGACAGTATGGGCTGCGCCGCGGCGCGGGTGAGTTCTATCTGGCCAGGGGCGAAGCGCTGCTGCTGCCGGTGTCGCAGCTGTTGATTCCAGGACGTCACAATCAGAGCAACGCGCTCGCCGCGCTGGCGTTGGGTGAGGCGCTGGAGCTTTCGCTGGAGGGTATGCTGGAGACGCTGCGCCGTTTTCGCGGGCTGCCGCACCGCACCCAGTTCGTGCGCGAGTTGCGCGGCGTACGCTGGTACAACGATTCGAAGGGAACCAATACCGGTGCCACGATCGCCGCGCTCGACGGGCTGGCGGAGAGCGCCGCGCGCAACACGCTTTTGCTGGCGGGCGGCGAGGGCAAAGGCGCCGATTTCAGCGAGCTGGCGCCGGCGGTCGCGCGCAACGTGCGTTGCGCGATACTCTTCGGCCGCGATGCCGGGCTGATCGAGCAGGCATTGGCGCCGCACACGCGGGTCTTGCGTGCGGCCGACCTGGCGCAGGCGGTCGCGTTGGCCGACGCCGAAGCCGAATCCGGGGAGCGGGTGCTGCTCTCACCGGCCTGCGCCAGTTTCGACATGTTTCGCAATTACGCCCATCGCGGCGAGATGTTCATGGATCTGGTCATGGGGCTGCGGGAATGAGCGGCGGCGCACGTACACAGGCGACGCTCGGTACTCCCGGTCGGCTGCTCCCCACGCTGGACTACTGGATGCTGTTCGCCGCCTTCGCACTGCTCGGCCTGGGGCTGGTGATGGTCGCATCGGCGACGCTGCACAGGGTCGCCGACGCGCCTTTCCATTATCTCAATCGCCACCTGATCGCGCTGCTGCTGGGATCCCTTTCGGCGACGCTGGTCTTTCTGACGCCGGTGCGCTATTGGCAGCGCTCGGGTGCGCTGCTCTTTATCGTCGGCCTGCTGCTATTGGTGCTGGTGCTGGTTCCCGGTGTAGGGCGCGAAGCCAACGGCGCCACACGCTGGATACCGCTGGGTGCCTTCAACCTGCAGAGCTCCGAATTCATGAAGCTCTTCCTGGTGATCTACCTGGCCGGTTATCTGGTACGGCGGCAGGAGGAGGTGGCCACCAGCGTGTGGGGCTTCATGAAGCCGCTGGCGCTGCTGTTGCTGGCCTCCGGATTGATCATGCTGCAACCCGACTTCGGTACCACCGCGGTACTGCTGGCGACGGCAATGGGTATGCTATTTCTGGGTGGGGTACCGTTGTGGCAGTTCGGCGTGCTGGTCGGCCTGGCCGGAGCGGCGATGGTCGGACTGGTGCTGCTGTCACCCTATCGGCTACAGCGGGTCACCTCTTTTCTCGATCCCTGGGCCGATGTCGAAGGGAGCGGCTATCAGTTGTCGCAGGCGCTGATCGCCTTCGGTCGCGGCGAGTGGCTGGGGGTCGGCCTCGGCAGCGGCATCCAGAAGCAGTTCTATCTGCCCGAGGCGCACACCGATTTCCTGATGGCGGTCATCGGTGAGGAGTTGGGGCTTGCCGGCACGCTGGTGGTGATTCTGCTGTTCGCCTTCGTGGTCGGACGCGCCTTTGCGATTGCCGCGTCCGCAGAGCGCAAAGGCCACCGCTTCGCCTCCCATGTGGCGCAGGGGTTCGCGCTCTGGCTCGGCATGCAGGCATTCATCAACATCGGCGTCAATGTGGGCATGCTGCCGACCAAGGGATTGACGCTGCCGCTGATGAGTTACGGCGGCAACAGCATCATCGTTGCCTGTATCGTGATCGCGATGCTGTTGCGCATCGATTTCGAGAACCGGAGTTCCGATCCGCTGGCGCAGGGGGGGACGAAATGGGCGCAAGCGTAATGGTGATGGCGGGCGGAACCGGCGGTCATGTCTTCCCTGCGCTGGCAGTCGCCAACGAGCTGCGTCAGCGCGGCCTGGAGGTGTTCTGGCTGGGTAATCCGGACGGTTTCGAGGCGGGTGTGGTACCGCAGCAGGGCTTTTCGCTGGAGGAGGTCAGGATTAGCGGCTTGCGCGGCAACGGCCTGCGCCGCTGGCTGGCGGCGCCATTCCAGCTGACACGGGCGCTGTTGCAGGTGGTGCGGGTGGTGCTTAGGCGAAGGCCGAAGCTGGTGCTCGGCATGGGCGGATTCGCCTCAGGCCCGGGCGGCGTGGCGGCGTGGCTGCTGGGAATTCCGCTGGTGATCCACGAACAGAACGCGATCCCGGGCATGACCAACAGAATACTGGCCCGTTTCGCCAGCCGCATCGCCGAGGCTTTCCCCGCCAGCTTCGCAGCCCGGCGCAGGGCCCGCTTGACCGGCAATCCGGTGCGTCCAGAGATTCTTGCGCTGGCGCCGCCCGCAGAGCGCCTGGCGGGACGTATGGGCGTGCTACGGCTGCTGGTGCTGGGCGGATCGCTGGGAGCGCAGGTACTCAACGAACAGGTTCCCGCAGCACTGGCGCGGCTGGCTCCGGAGCGCCGGCCGCAGGTCCGGCATCAGGCGGGCCGCGGCAAGGACGAGGCGACCGTCGCCGCCTACAGGGCGTTGGCGGTCGAGGCTGAGGTGAGTGCTTTCGTCGAAAACATGGCTGCCGCCTACGAGTGGGCGGATCTGGTGATCTGCCGGGCCGGCGCGCTGACCGTGGCGGAGCTGGCCGCGGCCGGCGTCGCTTCGATTCTGGTTCCCTATCCACACGCGGTCGATGACCATCAGACGCACAATGCGGGCTATCTGGTGCGCGGTGGCGCGGCGCTGCTGCTGCCGCAATCGGAGTTGAGTGGCGAGCGCCTCGCGCAACTGCTGCAGCCGTTGCTCGACGAGCGCGCGCGGACGCTGGCCATGGCGCTCGCAGCGCGCGAGCTGGCTTTGCCGTCGGCGACCGCGCAAGTCGCCGATATCTGCGAGGAGGCGATGCGATGAGGCGGGAAAGCGGCATGCAGCGCCGGTTGGCAGCGCAGGCAATGGGGCGTATCCGCCGGCTTCACTTTGTCGGTATCGGCGGATCAGGCATGAACGGGATCGCGCAGGTGATGCTCAATCTCGGCTACCAGGTGTCCGGGTCGGACCTGAAGGGCAACGCCGCGACCCAGCGGCTGGAGCAGCAGGGCGCGGTGATCCAGATCGGACACCGGGCAGCCAACATCGCCGGCAGCGACGCGGTAGTCATCTCCAGCGCGGTGAAAGAGGACAATCCCGAGGTGCGGGCGGCGCGCGAAGCGCGGATTCCGGTGGTGCCGCGCGCCGAGATGTTGGCCGAGTTGATGCGCTTCCACTACGGCATCGCGGTCGCCGGAACGCACGGCAAGACCACTACCACCAGCCTGATCGCCAGTATCCTGGCAGAGGCGGGCATGGACCCGACCTACGTGATTGGCGGTCGGCTCAACTCCGCCGGAACCTACGCTCATCTGGGTCAGGGTGAGTACCTGGTGGCGGAGGCCGACGAGAGCGACGCCTCGTTTCTCTACCTCCAGCCGATGCTGGCGGTGGTGACCAACGTCGATGCCGACCACATGACCACCTACGGCGGTGACTTCGCGCGTCTGCGCAAGACCTTCATCGAGTTTCTGCACCATCTCCCTTTCTATGGTCTGGCGGTGCTTTGTATCGACGATGACGAGGTGCGCGGTCTGCTCGACGAGGTGACGCGCCCGATCACCACATACGGATTCTCGGTCGACGCGGATGTTCGCGCCGAGTCGGTGGAGCAGCGTGGAATGAGCACCCGGTTCCGCGTTCACTGCGGCGCCGGCGAATTCGACGTCGATCTGCAGATGCCTGGACGGCACAACGTGCAGAACGCGCTGGCCGCGATCGCGGTGGCGCTGGAG
>JAGRGU010000149.1 GCA_020445335.1 Gammaproteobacteria bacterium | reverse complement strand
TGGATCAGGATCGGCACCGCCAGCATGACGATCACCAGCGGCTGGCTCAATATCTGCTCACCCTGGAAACCGAACAACAGAACCAGCGTTGCCAACAGGGCGACGAGCGAGAGCGGATGCAATTGGTCGAGCCGTGACTGCAAGGCCGCTTCGCCACCGGATTGCAGCAGCTGTCGCCGCCACCACTGCGCGAACAGTACCGGCAGCACGATATAGAGCACGACTGACAGGAAGAGCGTGTCCCAGGGTACGGTGATCGCCGACAGGCCGAGCAATAGCCCGACGATGGGCGCAAACGCAAACACCATGATGGTGTCGTTCAAGGCCACCTGGGTCAGGGTGAAGTTGGCATCGCCATCGGAGAGGCGACTCCAGACGAACACCATGGCCGTGCAAGGTGCTGCCGCAAGCAGTATGAGTCCGGCGATATAGGCATCGAGTTGATCCGCCGGCAGGTAGGGGGCAAAGATGCCACGAATGAACAGCCAGCCCAGCAACGCCATGGAGAACGGCTTGACTGCCCAGTTGATGAAGATCGTCACACCGATGCCTCGCCAGTGCTCCTTCACCTGGTGCAAGGCCCCGAAGTCGACCTTCAGCAACATCGGAATGATCATCAGCCAGATCAGTACGGCCACCGGCAGATTCACCTGTGCGACTTCCAACCGGCCGATAGCCTGGAATGGCACCGGGAACCAGTGCCCCAGCGCGATGCCCACGATAATGCACAGCCCGACCCACACCGTCAGGTAACGCTCGAACAGGCTCATCGAACTGCCGGCCGCGCGCTTGGCGGAAACTTCGCATTGGGCACTCATAGTCCGTCTCTCTTTTCGTCAGAGTCGGGTTACGACAGGCAAAAAAGATCGAATGAGCGACCCGTCATCAAGCACACCGGGGTACGCCGGGACGATTCGGCATGCTTTCCAATGCGGCCAGATCTTCCGTAAACGGAGCCACCCCCTTTACACCATCAGCCGTTTCCTGCAACACATTGGCCACCCAGGCTGGAAGCTCGGGATTGATCCGGTAATGGATCCACAGGCCCTCTCGGCGGTCACTCACCAGCTCCACCTCACGCAGGTGCGCGAGATGACGGGAAATGGTCGGCTGGGCCGCGCCGATGGCATGGGTCAACTCGCAGACGCAGAGCTCACCATGCTCGAGCATCAGGAGCAGACATCGGAGGCGGATATCGTGGGCCACGGCGGGATAAAACTTCGATGGCAATATATTCACAAGAAAATATATATCAAAATTCATATATATGGTCAATCAAATATTACCGGGCCTTCGACGGATTACCTCTCCGCGTGATATGCAAAATGTTCGCTCTCCCTCTACCCCGTCAGCCGCAGGAAAAGTCTCTCCGGCTCTCGCTCTGAAGCAGCCTTTCCCGGTCCTGCTCGTAAGGCTCCTTCCCGGTGCATCCGCGCCGAATTGCTCTGACAGCATCCAGCGCCCAGGCCGGGATATCGGGATGGAGGCGATAGCAGATCCACTGGCCGGCCCGTCGATCAAACAGCACGCCGGTCTCTCGCAGTATCGCGAGATGGCGAGATATCTTGGGTTGGGGGAGATCCAATGCCGACGCGAGATCGCACACGCAGCGCTCGATCTCGTCGGTCAGCAGAACCAGAATTCTAAGGCGCACGGAATGGGCAGTTGCACGCGTCAGGTTTTCGGGAGTAACAACCATGAGATAACCGTTGTGCCAAATTCTTCAAAGCTGCGAGACTCTGCCACCGGCCACTAAACAGCCGGCATGCCGCGGAGTCAGACTGATAAATATAACAATATTAGGGCTTGTTAACACTATACGGATAGCCGGCATTTGCACTCAAATGAACCCTGTCAAGGCGCGCAGAGTTCGGCTTATTCGGCATATCCCCATGCCTCACCCCACGGGATTTAGATCCATAAAACGCGGAGTGCGTTTTCGTGGTTGTTGCAAACAAACGATGCGCAACGCCGGATGGACTTAATCGAGCGCCAAGCCGAAGAGAGGGCGCCATTTTCTCCAGGGCCGCGTTTCCGTTATGCAGCTGCAGCCCGATACAACCACCAGACCCCCATTCCAACTCATCACCCCCCCTTCACGCTCCCACGTATCCTCTTTTTGCGAGATTCAATTCCCCCTAAAACAGTAGAAAATATCAATATAAACATAGTGATGCAATTGGTTGTCTTTTGTATTTATACGAAAAAATGAATATCTTTTTTGACCGGGATCAGCGTATTTCGTGCTTATCAATGTTAGCTTTCCATCAGTTTTTTTAAGGTTTATTCGCCTGCATTGAAAGTCATTGCGGCAAGCATAAGAACAAGCGTGCATAGGCGACAAACCTGACGTTCAAACCACAGCCATTCAGATGAACTTGCAGGCGAAGACAGAGGCCTTGTCGGGGGCTTTGGGCACGGAATCCACGTGAGCGTGGACGCACCACGAGAATCACCTACACCACAATTGCAACCGGTCCTTATCAATGACCTGGAAATCGAGACGATTTGCTTTTCTCAGCGCTGCCGGATTGGTTTTCTCAATTATCTGTAGCGGTACAATCGCGACCGGGACGGAAACGAGCCAGTCGACGCCTCAGTCGATGTCGACCGCCGATCACTCCAGTTTCGAGATCCTGCGGCAGCAATTCAAATCGGGCATGGAACTGACGAAGGCATGTCTCAGTTGCCACAACCTGGCCGCCAAGCAAGTGCGAGCCTCCAGCCACTGGAACTGGGAAATGCCCAACGGCAGGACGGGACAGATGGTTGGAAAAAGAAACGTCCTGAACAACACCATGATGGCGATCTCGTCGAACGGACCCTATTGCGCCCGCTGTCATATCAGCAACGATTGGAAGGAGGAGGGTTTCGACTATACCGCCGAGGATCAGGTCGACTGCCTCGCCTGCCACGACACCACTGGAACCTACGCGTCCAATAAATGGCATCAGCTTCGGGTCAAGTGCTCGGCCTGCCATGTGGACTGGGATAAATCCAAGGCACGCGAGGTGGTGCGCAAACCGAACCTGTCCAAACTGGCGTTGCAAGTCGGCAGGCCGACCGTGCAATCCTGCGGTGGATGCCATTTCTACGCCGACGGGGGCGATGGCATCAAGCAGGGAGACCTCGATTCATCGCTGGCCACGGCTTCGCGGCACCTCGACGTGCACATGGCGAAAGATGGCCTCGACTACAACTGCGTCACTTGCCACAAAACCGAGCACCACCAGATGCGCGGCAGCCAGTACGCGCCTGAAGGCAAGGACGAACATGGCATGGACGTGGTCGAAGGCAGTCGCGCCACCTGCGAATCGTGCCACGGCCTGCTGCCCCACCCGGAGGGCGTCAATCCCAAGCTGAACGACCACGTCGATCGGATCGCCTGTCAGACCTGCCATATCCCAGCCCTGGCACGTGGCGGGCGGCCGACGAAGACCTATTGGGACTGGTCCACAGCCGGTCGCGTCGACGATGCGGGCAAGGATATCGTTGAGAAGGATGAGCAGGGGCGCGTCATCTACTCATCCAAAAGAGGGGGGGCTCAGTGGGCCGAGAACCTGACTCCGGAATACGTCTGGTTCAACGGCCAGATCGACTTCACCACCCTGGATGACAGCATCGATCCGAACGGGGTGGTGCAACTCAACTCCCTCGCCGGCAGTTCCGACGACCCAAAGGCCCGCATTTGGCCAGTCAAGGTATTGCGTGGCAAACAGCCCATCGACATGGAGAAAGCGACCCTCGTGTCGGCGAGTCTGTTCGGCAAAAAGGATGACGGGTTTTGGAAAACATTCGACTGGCCGGCATCCATCGGTGCCGCCATGCAGGCGGCGGGCCGGGAGTTCAGCGGCAAGGTCGGCTTCGTCGAAACCGAAATGCGCATACCGGTCAATCACATGATTGCGCCGGCCGAGGAGGCTCTCGCCTGTGAGTCCTGTCACAGTAGAAACGGGCGCATGAAGGATGTCGAAGGCCTATATATGCCAGGCATTGGCAGCGTACCCATACTCGACAAGTTGTTCCTGACCGTGGCGTTGCTGGCGCTCATGGGCGTGCTCCTGCACGGTGTGATCCGTGTTATCTCGAACCGCAAGAAGGGGTAATGTCATGCCGGAGAAAATTCTTCGATTCAAACGGTTCGAACGCTTCTGGCACTGGTCCCAGGCAGCACTGATCATCATTCTGCTGATCACCGGCTTCGAGGTGCACGGCATCTACTCTCTATTCGGCTTCGAGCAGGTGGTCGGCTACCACAAGATCGCCGCCTGGACCCTGGTCGGCCTCTGGGTCTTCGCCATCTTCTGGCACTTCACCACCGGGGAGTGGGAGCAGTACATACCCACACTGGATAGGGTGGACGCCATGATCAAGTACTACGCGGTCGGCATCTTTAAAAACGCCCCACACCCGTTCCGGCATGATCCACTGCGCAAGCACAATCCGCTGCAGCGTCTCGCCTACCTGTTCGTGTTGCTGGTAATCGGGCCGACCATCTGGATCAGCGGCTGGTTCTACCTGTTCTACAACACTTGGCCAGAGTACGGGCTATCCACCCTGAAACTTGAGTGGATAGCCGTCGCCCACGCCAGCGGCGCCTACATGATATTGATCTTCCTGATCGTCCACGTCTACCTGATCACCACCGGACATACCCCAACCGCTCATCTCAAAGCGATGATCACCGGATGGGAGGAGATCGAGGAGGAAAAAGCGCACCCGGAGGCCTGATGTTCCGGTTCAGGAAGAGGTGAATCCTGGTCCGGTGACTTGCCAAATACTCTGAAACATTGATCACAACTCAGGATTATCCTGACAGGATCCAGCAGGAGGAGGAGCATGAAACTCAATCGTAGGGAATTTATCAAGAGTTCGGTCGCGACCGGCGGGCTCATCGCGACCTCCGCTATGACACTCGACGCAACGGCGGCAACCCCGTCGGGCGACGGCCCGGCGCCCAAACCTGCATCGCCCGGCAAGGGGGAATGGCTGCCCACTGTATGCCAGGGTTGCACCTCCTGGTGCCCCGCCGAAGCCTTCGTCCAGAACGGCAGGGTGGTAAAGGTTCGTGGCCACCATCTCTCAAAAAGCAATAACGGCTACGTTTGCCCTCGCGGCCATCTAGCCACCGCGCAGATGTACGACCCCGACCGCATCAAAGTGCCGATGAAGCGCACCAACCCGAAAAAGGGTCGTGGCGTCGATCCCAAGTTCGTCCCCATTTCATGGGACGAGGCGTTGGATACGATCGCAGATAAGATGATGGAACTGCGCAACAACAACGAACCGGAAAAGTTCATGCTGATGCGCGGGCGCTATACCTACTGCCGCGATGTCATCTATGACGCGATGCCGAAAATCTTCGGCTCGCCCAACAACATCTCTCACAGTGCCATTTGTGCCGAGGCGGAAAAGTTCGGCGCCTACTACACCGAAGGTTATTGGGATTACCGGGATTACGATCTGGAGAACACCAAATACGTTATCTGCTTTGGAGGCGACCCAATCGCTTCGAACCGCCAGGTTCCCAACGCTATTCGTCAATGGGGCAAGGTTCTCGATCAAGCGACCGTAGTCGCGGTAGACCCGCGCCTGTCGGCTACCGCCTCCAAGGCGCACGAATGGATGCCGGTCAAGCCGGGAGAGGATAGCGCCCTCGCCCTCGCCATGGCACACGTAATTCTGACCGAAGGGTTGTGGAGCCGGGAGTTCGTCGGTGACTTCAAGGACGGAGTCAATGCCTTCAAAGCCGGCGAAACGGCAGACGAGTCGGCATTTGACGAAAAGCTGACCCATGGTGTGGTCAAGTGGTGGAACATCGAACTGAAGGACCGCACTCCCGAGTGGGCTGAGAAGGTGTGCCTGATCCCCGCAGAACAGATCCGGCGCGTGGCGATCGGCTTCGGCAAGGCGGCGCCAAATGTCATGTGCTGGATGTCTCCGGGTGCGGCCATGCAGCCACGCGGCGCCTATGGCGCATTAGCCGCCCACGCCCTCAACGGATTGGTCGGTGGTGTTGACAACATGGGCGGCACGCTGCAGAAGATGAAGGCGCCCTACTCCCATATCCCGCTGCACAAGGAAAAGTTCAAACCATATCTGGATGAAGTCGCTGTTACCGGCCTGAAGCACAAAAAGATCGACCAACGTGGCACCCTGGAATTCCCGGCTTTGAACAAGAAGCCGGGCGGAGGCGTGGTCACCAATCGTGCAGCGGACGGAATCCTGGATGAAAACCCTAATGAGATAAAGGTGGCTATCGGCTACTGGAACAACTTCGTCTTTTCCTGCACCGGGGCCAGCCGCTGGGAGAAGGCGTTGGAGAAGCTTCCCTTCTTCGCGCACATAACGACCAATCCGTCCGAGATGAGCCAGTACGCCGACATAGTCCTGCCCGCATCGTTCCATATGTTCGAGCGTTGGAGCCTGATTCCCAGCAAGTACAACCGCTACAGCTACATTGGCTTGCAGCAGCCGCTGGTCAAGCCCCTGTGGGATACCCGTACAGACGAAACCGAAGTGGTCTGGTTGCTGGCCAGGAAGCTGAAGGAAAAAGGCTTCGCAAACCTGTTCGATTACTTCCAGAACGAAATGACCGACCCGGAGAGCGGAAAGCCCGCGGAGAACGAGGCCGAATTCGCTCAGATCACGGTCAAGATCATGACGGAGACGCAGTGGAATCCTGCCAAGTACCACAGTGGCGACAAGATCAATGGATGGCGTGAATTCGTTAAGCTCGGTCTCTGGCAGTCCGACCAATATCCGTTCAAGAAACTGTGGGAAAAAGGTTTCAAGACAGAGTCCAAGAAATTCGAATTTTACAGCGAAACCCTGAAGAAGGTCTTGGGCCAGCACGCTGAGAAGCACGAGGTCACCATCGACCAGGTCATGGAAGCGACCCAGTACGCAGGTCGTGGAGAACAGGTATTCATGCCGCACTGGGAACCTGCGAAGTATCACGGAGACGACAAAGATTTTCCGTACATTTACATGGAGAACCGCAGCCGCCTGAATCGGGAGGGTCGCTCCCAGAACCTGAACGCCTATTACGAGTTCAAGAAGGTCGATCCGGGTGACACGAGTCACGTGGACCTGCTCAAGATCAATCCCAAGGATGCCCAGGCGTTGGGCGTCAAGAATGGAGATTGGGTCGAGGTAACATCACCGGAAAAGAGCGTGAAGATACAAGTCAAGCTCTGGGAGGGTATTCGCCCTGGCACGGTCAACAAAACCTTCGGCATGGGCCATTGGGCGTACGGCCGTTTGGCCAGCGAGAACTACGGCGAGCACGTTCCACGCGGGTTCAACAACAACGAGTTGCTGCCGGCCGACTACGATCGGCTCAGTGGCTCGACGGCCCGTCACGCGGTATCGCGCGTCAAGATTCGCAAAGCCTGACAATCGACCGAACAACTTAAGGGGATCAAACCATGTCAGTAAAATACGGAATGGTAATCGACCTGCACCAATGCGTCGGTTGTGGTAGTTGCGCGTTGGCCTGCAAAGCCGAAAACAACACCCAGGCCCGGGCCTACGGACAGAGCTTCAATTGGGCCGACTTCATCATGCACACCGAGGGCGAGTTCCCGAACACAAAGTATCTGCAGATGCCGGTGCTGTGCAATCACTGCAGCAATCCGCCCTGTATCGAGGAGTGCCCTGTCGAGCCCAAGGCCATGTTCAAGGCACCCGACAACACCACCCTATTCAGCCAGGAACGGTGCATCGGTTGCGGCGCCTGTCTGGACGCCTGCCCCTACAGCGCTCAGACACTCGACGAATCCAGCTATGACGGCAGCAGTTACAGCGTCATCAGCTTCAATCAGTTCGATTTTCCGGTCCATCCGGAGTGGCACGACGAGAAGCCGGCCATCCCGGGATGCACAGCGTCCGGCGCCGAGGTAGCCAAGAAAGCCGGTGCGATGCCGCCTGGTGAGAACCAATTCAATGGTGGCGACTACCCGCCGGTTCGCAACATGGGCATCATCGAAAAATGTACATTCTGTTACCACAGAACCACTGTCGGTAAACTGCCTGCTTGTGTTGAGGCGTGCCCGTCCGATGCCCGGATCTTCGGAGACCAGAACGATCCCAACAGTGTCATTGCCAAGATCCTGGCCGCCCACAAAGCGACTCGATTGAAGGAGGAGGAAGGAACCGAACCCAACGTTTACTACATTCGCAGTTATAACAACCCTACGGTCTGAGGCCGTATAGCTGATGAATTGGCGCTGCGGACGGATAGTCCCGGCGCCAATTTGCAACGGGAATCTCGATGGAAGCCATTCACTACGACGCTAGATCCCTGCATCTTGCAAAAGCAGAAGCCTATCGCGCGCTCAGCGTCTGTTATTACGAACCCGAGGAGGCTTTCCTGGAAGAGGACCTGTTTGGTCAATTGGAAGAAGCTTTGTCGGCCCTGGGCTCCAAACACGCACCGGATGCGCGAGCTATGGGTACTTTTTTTGGCAAGACCCCCCGCGAAGATCTGCGTGTGGATTATACCCGCCTGTTTCTCGGTCCGTTCACCACCCTCGCAAGACCCTACGGATCGGTATATCTGGACGGATCGGATGTCGTCATGGGCGACTCCACAATGGCTGTGCAGGCGCTCTATCACGAAGGTGGATTCTGCGTTGCAGATGCATTCACAGAGATGCCCGACCATGTGGCAGTAGAAATGGAGTTTCTCTATCTGCTCAACGCCCGTCTTGGCAAAGGTCTGGTTGAACCGGGCAGGCATCAGCAACATGCGAAATTGGAACGTCGCCTTCTGAATGAGCACCTGGGACGATGGATACGCCCCTTCACAGAGGCCATCGAAAGCTGCGCTTCCACTGATTTTTACCGCACATTGGCCACTTTGACTCAATGCTTCATCCTTGATGACCTGCGGGAATCGGCCCTGGCATCCCACCCATGATCGCGCCCATGGGTAACTTCGCCCTGCAGGCGCTGATGCGGGAGGCAGCTGTCACGCTGGACCGGTCACGTTGCGTTCGCCACCGCTGCACAGCGAATGCTTGTACCAGATGTATTGATGTTTGCCCAACGGACAGCTTTACATGGACAAAAGGCGGCCTGCAGATCAACCCCGACACCTGCACCCAATGCCTCTCATGCCTATCGGTCTGCCCAACGGCAGCGCTCGCCTCTCCGGGACTCTCCCTCCCTCAGGTCCTGGCGGACCTCGCTCAACACCGCTTACCTGTACTCGGATGTAAAGGGCAGCCCGGAAGCGACGCCCATGTTCGGATCTCTTGTCTTGGGTACCTGGCCCACCCGGAGTTGATGACGATACTCGCACTGGTCTTCCCCGAAGGCCTGCAACTGAACCTGACGGCGTGTGATGAGTGCCCAAACGGCCACATACTCGACGGTATCGTTACCGCCCATGGCAGATTGCATGGTTCGGTATCCAATCACGCCGTTAAATTGATAAGAGACAAGAAAGATCTCGAATACGCAGCAGCCACTCTCTCTCGCCGCCAGTTTTTCCTGCTTTTCCAGGAACGCACCAACCGTGCGGCCGTCACCATGGTCAAGCGTCTGCAGGATAATATCGAACAGAAAACTTACGGGAAAAAACAGATTCCAGAGATCCGGGCGCTGTTACTCAAGGCCATGTCGGCATCAACGGCTGCCAGGAAAGAGTCCATCAAGGAGCAACAGTTCGGAAAGATCACCTTCACATCCGATTGCTGTCATTCCGAGCGTTGCGTGGGTGTCTGCCCTACCGGGGCAATCCGATCATCCAGGATGTCCAATTCACCGCCGGTATTCGATCAGACTCTCTGCACCTCCTGCTTTTCCTGCCAGGCTTTTTGTCGCAATCGAGGGGTAGTGCTCTCCGACAATAGTCAAATCCCTCTCGTTACAAAGAGAGAACAGGGTCTCTAAAGCCGGGCAAACCCAGCCTGATATCTGCCGCTATAGAGAGCTGTAGACCAGTCGCTTCCTTGCTGCTCCGCGATCACCCACGTTCACTTCAACTCAACCGTGACTGCACCCAGCGGACGATATCCTGCGCGCCCATTGCGCCTGCCTGCCGCGCCAGCTCACGGCCCTGGTGGAACAGCGCCAGCGTGGGGATGCTGCGGATGCCGAAACGCGTACCCAGCGCCTGCTCCTGTTCGGTATCCAACTTGGCCAGTCGCACCCGAGGCTCAAGCATGGCCGCGGCCTGCTCGAAGGCGGGCGCCATCATCTTGCAGGGACCGCACCAGGGCGCCCAGAAATCGACCAGCAGCGGCAGGTCGTTGCGTTGCAGATGGCGATCGAAATTGGCGCCGTCGAGAGTGAGCGGACGGCCAGTGAAAAGCGGCGACCTGCACTTGCCGCAGTTTGGACTCTCGCCCAGGCGTTGTGCCGGGATGCGGTTCACCGCGCTGCAGTGGGGACAGACGATATGCAGGGATTCACTCATGCGTTTGTTGCTCCAAGGATTACTGGCGTGAGGTCAGGCGGCGTGCGGGAGAGACACTCACCGTCCGCTCAGACGCCCAGTGCCTCACGCGGGTTGAATTTGAAATGACGCGCCAAATCCCGGTAGGCGTTCTGCGCCTCCGGGCTGTCGGCCTCCGGCAACGCGATCTGCAGCACCACGAACATGTCGCCGGGAGGCGTACCGGGCAGACCTCGCCCTTTCAGGCGCAGTTTGCGTCCCGGCCTCGAGCCCCTGGGAATCTTCAATTCGATGACACCCGCCGGCGTCGGTGCGGAGACGCTGCCGCCGAGCGCCGCCTCCCAGGGGGTGACCGGCAGTTCAAGATAGAGATCCCGCCCCTCGACGCGGTACAGCGGATGCGGATTGAACTCCACCTCGAGATAGAGATCGCCCTGGATTCCGCCCATTGGTCCGGGTGCTCCCTGATTGGCGAGCCTGATCTTCTGACCGGGCTTTATTCCGCGCGGGATGCGCACGCTCAGCCGGCGCGCTCTGGTCACCACTCGGCCGTTCTCCGCCAGCTGCGGCGCGTGCAGCGTCACCACGCGGGTGGCGCCGTTCAGCGCATCCTCGAGATCGATCATGATCTTCGCGTGGTGGTCGTTGCCCGCCGCGGCGCCGAAACCGGTTCTGCCGGCGCGATCGAACTGGGCGCCGAAGAGCGACTCGAAAAAGTCGCTGAAGGATGAACCTTCAGGCCCGAAGCCACCGCTGAATTCGAAGCCGGCGTCCCAGTCGGGCGGCGGCCGGAACTCTTCGCCGGCACGCCAGTTGGCGCCCAGCTGGTCGTAGGCGGAGCGCTTCTCCGGATCCTTGAGCACTTCGTACGCCTCACCCAGCTCCTTGAAGCGCATCTCGGCATCCGGCTCCTTGCTGACGTCGGGGTGGTACTTCCGCGCCAGTTTGCGGTAGGCGCGTTTGATCTCGTCCTGAGTGGCACCTCGCGCGACGCCCATGATCTGATAGTAATCTTTATACTTCATCCTCTTGCCCTGGATCTCTAAAGGCCCTGACTGAAATATGGGGATCCAAGCTTCTATTTCCAGTGGTTATAATGGGGCTGACCAGCCATCCGTACCCCCGTAACCAGCAAAGGATCGAAGCGTCATGGCCAAACTGCTCTCCGTCTCACGCGCCGCCCGCCTCGCCGGAGTCAGCCGCGGCGAACTGCAAAAGCGCATCCGCGAAGAGAAGGTAGAGACCTTCGAAGGGGAGCTGACGGTGGAGCTGCTGCTGCAGCTCTACCCGCATATCGATCTCGATGCCGATCCGATGCTGGAGAAGGTGCGTGCGATCCGCAGCGAGGCCAAACCGAAGAGCCACTACAGCGACGGCTGGATGCCGGACCCCGAGATACTGATGAAACGCCTGAAGGAGTTCCAGCATGTGCTGGTGCAGACCAAGTCGGCGCTCAACGCCTCGGATGCGTTGCTGCAGGAGACATTGACCGAGCTGCAGACGGCGCTGCAGCGTGACGACGAAGCCATGCGTGAGGCAGTGCTCGCCGCCACCTCACATCTGACCAGAGCCATGCAGCGAGCGGAACGCGCCGAAGATGCCAGCGCCGCGCTCTTCGCCAAGGATATGCTGCTGAAAATCGTATCCGCCAGCGTGCGGCTGTTGCCGAGCGGCCACGAGTTCTTTCTCGAGGGCTCGGAGTCCATTCTCGACGCCGGCCTGAGAGCGGGTCTCTACATCGACTACGGCTGTTCCAGCGGCAACTGCGGTGCCTGCAAATGCCGCGTGGTCTCGGGTGCGGTGCGCAAGCTGCGCAACCACGACTATGTGCTCAGCGCGAAGGAGCAGGAGCAGGGGTACATTCTCGCCTGCTCCAACACCGCCATTTCGGACCTGGTGGTGGAAGCCAGCGAAGCGGGGGTCGAGGAGGAGCTGCCACAGCAGACCATCCGCGCGGTGGTGAAGAAGATCGAGCCGCTCGATGACGAGTTGGCGCTGCTGCAGGTACAGACACCGCGCACCCAGTCGCTCCGCTTCAAGGCCGGGCAGCAGCTCAAGCTGACCATGGAAAATGGCGCCACGATCAACCTCTGTATCGCCAGCTGCCCCTGCGACGGCCGCAATCTCCAGTTCATCGTCGCGCGCCGAGAAGGCGAGCCTTTCAGCGATGCGCTGTTCTCGGGAAAACTGCAGCGCCAGACACTGCTGCTGGAGGGACCGAGCGGCGGTTTCCTGCTGCAGGAGGAGAGCAGCCTGCCGGCGATCTTCCTCGCTGCAGGGACCGGGTTCGCGCCGATAAAGAGCCTGGTCGAGCAGGCCATCGCCATCGATAACGCCGAGGGCCTGCACCTGATCCAGCCAGGCGGCAATCCGAAGGGGAGCCACCTCGACAACCTCTGCCGCTCGTGGAACGATTCGCTCGACAATTTCCTCTACACGGCGCCGCCACGCGACAGCACCTACGACGAACTGCTCGACCTGCTGGCGGAGGCTACCGCCGCGCTCGATCAGTACATCGCCTACATCGCCGGTCCGACGGAGTGGCTGGACCGGCTGCTGCACAAGGCGCAGCAACGTGGAATGGACATTCACGCCTGGCACGTGCAAGCCGTCGATTGACGGCGCGATATCAGAGCCACCGGCCGGCAGGTCGTTAGGCCACTGCTCCGTGCCGATGGCTTCGTCCGACAGATCGAGTACTGCCGGGTCGGATTCGGCCCGGCTCCTCATCCCTCGCCGATAGGTGGATCAGGAAGCGGACCATCTTCCAGCTGGCGCCGCGGGAAATTCAGATCCCGGACCGGAGACTTCGAACCAGAGTCGGCCGCGCGGTCACCCCTGGGCTGATCGGCTCAATTCGGGGGCCTGCCAGACCGGCGTGAGATCGGCCGGCAGCGGCGGCAGCCGGCCCAGACACCGCTCCGTACCCTGGCGATGGAAATCCGAACCCAGCGAGGCAAACAGCCCGAAGCGGCGCGCGTAGTGTGAAAAGCGCCTGACCTGTTCCGCCGCGAGCGCGGCGTATACGACCTCGATCGCGCCTCCTCCCGCGTCGACAAAGGCGCGCAGAAACGACTCCATCTCGATTGCATCGAGACGATAACGCCCCGGGTGCGCAACCACCGCCACGCCTCCCGCGCCTTTGATCCAGCCGATCGCCTCCTTCAGTGTCGCCCACTCCATCGCGACATAACCCGGACGCCCGGGATAGAGATATCGGTCGAACGCCTGCTCGATCGAGTCCGCGGCGCCGATCTCCGCGAGATAGTGGGCGAAGTGGGTGCGACTGAGAATCCTCGTCGTCTGGTAGCGCCTCGCCCCCGCCAGCGGTTCGGGTATGCCGGCCTGAGCAAGCTTGACGGCCATCCGCTCGGCGCGGCGCTCGCGCTGCCCGCGCAGCCCGGTGAGACCATGGCGGAGCGCCGCATCATTGCGATCCACGCCGAGGCCCACGATATGGAACAGCCGCGCCCGCCAGGTAACCGAGATCTCAACCCCCGGGATCAGGCGCAGACCGGAGGACTCCGCCGCGCCAGCGGCCTCATCCAGGCCGTCGAGCGTATCGTGATCGGTCAGCGCCAGCACATCCACCCCCTGCCGCGACGCCTCGGCCAGCAGTTGCGCCGGTGTCAGACGTCCGTCGGAGGCAGTGGAGTGGCTATGCAGATCGTAAACGGTCATAGTATCGGCTGTGACTCCCAGGCAACGACGGGGGCACCGGCGGCGACAGAACGCCTGCCATGAGGGGGAGCGGAGATAGTAGCCAGTGCCAGAGCGACCAGCAAGCCAGCATCCAGACAGACGGGAGGCAGCAGCAGATCAAGCGGGGGGAGACGCCATCCGTGCCGCACAGCTGCTGCAGCTGGTGCAGAACCTGGCGACGGAGCTTCATCCGCAGATGCCGCGGAATATCAGCCTCTCCACCCGGCTCGACCAGGAGCTGGGCTTTGACAGTCTCACCAGAGTCGAGCTGATACTGCGCATCGAACGTCACTTCGCCGTTTCGCTGCCGCAGCATCTGCTGGCCAGCGCCGAACAGATTGCCGATCTGCTGCAGGCGCTCGAGCAGGCGACTCCGGAGAAAGACGCGCAGGCTTCTTCGCCAACGCTTGCGACCGCCATGCGAGCGGGCACGGTCAGCGAACCACGGGAGGTCGAGACACTGCCCGATCTGCTTGCCTGGCATCAGGCGCGCGTGCCCGATCGCACCCACGTCATCCTCTACGACGAGCAGGAGCGGGCGCACGAGATAAGCTACCACGACCTCGGCCGCAACGCGCAGCGGATCGCGACGGCGCTGCAGCAGCAGGGAGTTGTCAAAGGAGATCGCATCGCGCTGATGCTGCCGACCGGCAGCGACTATCTCTACACCTTTTTCGCCATCCTGCTCGCCGGCGCCGTGCCGGTTCCGCTCTACCCGCCGGTGCGGCTGTCGCAGCTGGAGGACCACCTGCGCCGCCACAGCGCGATCCTCGAGAGCGCCGGTTGCACGCTGCTGGTGACGGTGGCGCAGGCAAAGGGGGTAAGCCGGTTGCTGCAGGCCCGGGTGGCGACGCTCAGACGGATCCTGACCCCGGAGGCGCTCGCCGCGTCTGCCGCAAGTTTTCGACCCGTGCCCTGCGACGGCGGGGATACCGCGTTTCTGCAGTACACCTCGGGCAGCACCGGGCAGCCTAAGGGGGTGGTGCTCAGCCACGCCCATCTGCTGGCCAACATCCGCGCCATGGGCGGGGCGATTGACGCCAGCGCGAACGATCTCTTCGTCAGCTGGCTGCCGCTCTACCACGACATGGGGTTGATCGGTGCATGGCTCGGCAGCCTCTACTACGCGCTGCCGCTGGTGTTGATGTCGCCGCTGGCCTTTCTCTCCCGCCCGCAGCGCTGGCTCAGAATGATCGAACGCCACCGGGGCACGCTCTCGGCCGCGCCCAACTTCGCTTACGAACTCTGCCTCACCAAATTGCGCGACGAGGATCTGCAGGGACTCGATCTCAGCTCCTGGCGACTCGCCTTCAACGGCGCCGAACCGGTCAATCCGCAGACACTCGCCAATTTCAGTGCGCGTTTCGCGAGATACGGCTTCCGGCCGTCCGCGCTGACGCCGGTCTACGGTCTGGCGGAGGCCGCCGTCGGGCTCGCCTTTCCCCCGCTCGAACGCGGCCCCTTGATCGACAGCATCGAGCGCGAGTCCCTGCTCGCGTCTGGCCGTGCCGAGCCGGCGCCGGAGACTGATGACAACCCGCTGCGGTTGGTCGCCTGCGGTCAACCGCTGCCGGGTTACCAGATACGCATTGTCGACGGGCACGGCAGGGAGTTGCCGGAACGGCGCGAGGGAGAGGTCCAGTTCCAGGGGCCATCTGCCACCAGCGGCTATTTCGGCAACCCCGAGGCGACCGCGACGCTCTTTGCCGACCGCTGGCTCAAGACCGGCGATCGCGGCTACCTGGTCCGCGGCGAACTCTACCTGACCAGCCGCAGCAAAGAGTTGATCATCCGCGGCGGCCGTAACATCTACCCCTACGAAACAGAAGCGGCGGTTGGCAGGATCGCCGGCATTCGCAAAGGGTGCGTGGCGATGTTCGGCGCGGCCGATAACGCCAGCGCGACCGAGCGGGTGATCCTGGTCGCCGAGGCACGCGAGTCGGATCCGCGGCGCCGCCGGGAACTGCGCGACGCGGTGCTGGCTTGCGCCAGCGAACTGCTCGGTTCGCCCCCCGACGAGGTGATCATCGCGGCGCCGCACACCATTCTGAAGACCTCCAGTGGCAAGATCCGCCGCAGCGACCTGCGCCAGCGTTATCTCGAGGGAGCGCTCGAACGGCCTCCTGGAAGCCTGGGGCGGCAGCTGCTGCGCTTCGGGCTCGGTTCACTCGCACCCGGCTGGCGGCAGCTACGGCAGTCGCTGTCGGAACATCTCTATGCCGGATACGTACAGGCCCTGTTCTGGATATTCGCGCCCAGCGTCTGGACGCTGGTCGCACTGATGCCGACCCCGCAGCGGCGCTGGCGCGCCATGCGCGGCGGCGCCAGGCTCTTCCTGCGATTGGCCGGCATACCGCTGCAGGTCGAGGGATGCGCGCATATTCCCGATGAGCCCTGCGTCATGGTGGTCAACCACAGCAGTTACCTCGACGGCATCGTGCTGGCGGCGGCGCTGCCGGTCAGCTGCGCCTTCATCGCCAAACGGGAACTGCAGGAAAATTTTATCGCCCGCCTCTTTCTGCGGCGTATCGGCGCGCTGCTGGTGGAGCGGCATGATCGTGAGGGAGGCATCAGGGACGCAAAAGCAAGCGAAAACGCGTTGCGGAACCGCTCCCTGCTCTATTTCCCCGAGGGGACCTTTCAACGCGCGCCGGGTATGCTCCCCTTTCGCATGGGCGCATTCGTCGCCGCTAGCAATGCCGCTGCCCCGCTGCTGCCCATGGTGCTGCAGGGAAGTCGCGCCATACTGCGCGATGGCTCCTGGTTTCCCCGCCGCGGCCGGCTGTTGCTCACCATCACCGCGCCATTGCGCGCCACCGACAGCAGCTGGAAGAGCGCCATCGAGCTGCGTGACGCCGCGCGACGCGCGATGCTTGAGAACTCCGACGAGCCGGACGAGGCACGCAATGGCTCCAACCCCTGGCCGGTCAACGAAATAAATCTGTAACGCTTCAGCAATATAAATGGGGGCAACGGGTCAATGATGCGACCTATCCGCACCCTACGAGAGGCGATGATGAAACAGATTTCCGGCAAGCTTCGCATCGGCGAGAAGATCGGCCTGGGTTTTGGACTGGTCGGGCTGATTTTTCTGGCGGTGATCTGGCGCTATCACAATACCCTGCAGGCGACGCTGGGCGATTACCGGCAGTTACTGGATGAGAACGTCACGGGCGAAGTGGCGATGCTCTCGATCGAGAGCGAGATGCGGGCCGCCGGGCGCGCCGAGAAGAGTTTCCTGCTGCTGCGCGACGAGCGCTCCGCCAAACAGGTGCAAAGGCACATCGTCAACGCACGGCAGAACCTCGCCAGGCTGGCGGAGACCGGCGCCGATAACGCCGAAACCGCCACCCGTATCGACGCGCTGGTCGACAGCTACCGCGAGACCTTCGACCGCACCGTCGAAGCCTGGCAACGCAAGGGACTCGATCACAACTCCGGTCTGCAGGGCGCATTTCGCGACGCCGTGCACGAGCTGGAGGCGATGGCGGGGCACTTCAAGGTCGACAACCTCTACCTGCAGCTGTTGCAGATTCGCCGCAGCGAGAAGGATCTCGGACTGCGCCGCGAGGCTCAGTACCAGAATCGGGTACGCAACCTGATCGGCGAGTTCGAGCGCAAGATCGACGCTTCCGAACTCGAGCAGCGCGTCAAGCAACACCTGCACGACGAGCTGCAGATCTACCGTGAAACATTCGCTTCCTACGCTCAGAGCGCACTGCAGCAGGCCGACATCAACGGCGGCAAGGGACCCTTCAGAGAGGCCGCGCACCGCATCGAGGATCTTCTCAGAACCCACCACCTGCCGGATCTGGCGAGCGAAATCCTGCAGTTACGCAGGCGAGAAAAAGATTATCTGCTGCGCCACGACAAGCGCTACGTGGAGATGGCACTCGACGAATGGAGCCGGATTCACGCCACCGTCGAGCCGTCGGAGATCGCGCCCGAGCAGAAGAGAACCTTCATGACGCTGCTGAACAACTACCGCCGGGACTTTCTCGCGCTGGTGGAGCAGAACGACCGCATCGCGCAGATGACCGCGGAGATGGCGCAGGCGGTCGGCGAGATCACCGCGGTGGTCCGCAAACAGGTCGAGAGCGCCAACCGCAACATGGCAGAGAAGAGCAAAGATATCGAGGCTGGATCCGAGCGCCAGGAACGGCTGATGATGGCGCTGGTCGCCGCTGCGCTTCTGCTCGGCGTGCTGTTCGCCTTCCTGATAACCGTGCGCATCGTCAGACCGTTGCGCTCGATGGCGGGCATCCTCGATCAACTGACCCACCAGGAGACCGGCGAGCGGCTCCCTTACCATCCCAACGGGCGTGACGAGGTCAACGAAATGGCCGGCTCGGTCAACATGATGGCCGAGAACAGGGCGCGTTTTATCGGTTGGTGGCAGAGCGCCATGCGCGAAGCCAACGCCTGCGAGGCGCTCGAGCGCGTACTCCAGGCGCCCGAACGGGGCGAGGATCTACGCCAGGCCAAGGCAGCGTTGCAGACGGCGCTGGCCGCGCGCAACGAGCTGCTGTTTCAGCAGCTCCACAAACTGCACCGCCTGAACGGCGACATCATGCAGCGCGCGGACGCGCTCGGCGAGGAGTGGCATCTGGGAAAAGCTGAATCGCATGTCGAAGCGATCCAGTACGCCTCGCGCTCAGCGCAAAACATCCTCGAGATGGTCGCCTACCAGGAGCAGCACAACCAGGCCGAGAGCGAGGACAAGGCAGCCGGTTGACCGACGACTACCCCCGATCACTCACCATCAGGGATAGACACAGGCCTCAGTTTGTTGCCTGGCGTCAGTGGCAACCTGGCACTTAACACGCAGCAACACCTAAGAGGCCTGCGAATACAGCGTGTAAACCGCACTATGCGACCCGGCGCTGCCTGCGCTGCAAGGCAGCCAGGCCAAACACCGAACCGAGGAGGAGCAGTACGCTGCTCGGTTCTGAAACGATGCCGGTGAAGAACACATTGTTTTCCAGGCTGGTCAGCGATGTGTTGTTCATGATCACATCGGCAAAGCTCAGATCTCTCAACTCCTCGAGCAGGTCCGGATTGTACTCGGTGAAGAAAGGATCCGCTTCAAACCAGAAGCGGTCTCCGTCGCGCAGACGTTCGAACTGATCGGCAATTATCGTCCTGAGCAGTTCTCCGACGCTGGCGCCCACCACATGGTCTTCGGCAAGCATGCCTACCCACGGGTCGATCTCGTCCACGCTGCCGTAGACGACAGCCAACGCCTGCTGCAGCCACTGGTCTGAACTGATTTCGCTGAATTGTGTAACCCTGGTCAGACCATAGATCTCACGCGCGGTGTTGTAATCGGGTAGGCCGTGGTCGCGCCCGCGCTGTATGTTCATACTGGCGAGGTCGAAGCCTCCGCTACCGGGCGCTCCAAACAGAAAGTTGCGCACATCGTCCACGAGATGCGTATCTATCTCTTGTGAGTACATCTCCGCCGCACCTTTCAGGTAGGGTTCGATACCGACGGATTCGATGTTGGCGGGATTGAAGTAGGCGTCTCGCAGCGCGAGATCGCCCTCCGGTATGGTGTTGCCTGCGTCATCCAATCTGAGAATGACCGGATTGAGCATTGTGTGGCCCACACGGAAGGCCGCGGTCGAGAAGAGGTTCGCGATGTTGGGATTGACGCTGCTGTCATACCCTGTGTACGAGGAGAGCGCGCCACTACCGAGCAGTGCAGGTAGAAACTCGTTATAGGTGATCTGCTGCAGTTCGGCCCCGACCACCTTGCGGGCGCTTTCGTAGATCTCGTCGCCAGTCAACGAAGGGTTAAGCGCAGCGAATTGATCCGCAAGCCGATTGTGTTCGCGTACGAACAGGGTATGCATGGCGGTCAGGCCCGCCTGTTCGTTGGCCCTGATATCCCCGGCCAGGAAGAGGTCCGCCGAATTCTGCATCGGCAGCGATGCATTTTCGAGCCCGATCGTGTTGTACGGCAACAAGTCGCCGACGGCAGTACTGGTGACTCTCAAGCGGCCGGTGGGAGCGCCGTGAATGTCCAACTCCTGCAGCGCCCGGGCTCTGACCGGGTCTGAGCCATAGACGTTGGAAGCGTCGATCCAGGCCGATATCTCGTTGACCTGCTGCCGGGGATTCCCGAGGTGGTCGCCGGTGGTGGGGTCATACTTGGAACGATCGAAATCGATCGTTTCCATGCCGGTACCCGGCGACGGATCGAACTGGGGATCGCCTGTCGGAACCTGGATCGGCAGACTTTCGCTACTCCCGACGTGGGTCAGGGAGAGGTCATGATCTATCCACTGCCCCCAGTACCAGAGCATGGCGCTGAGACCCCGGGCACTGGGCATGCTCTCGGTCTGTGCAGAGATTGTGTTGCTGATCACCCGGGGGCTGGGTTCGGTTCCGCGCGCAGGCTCGTCAATGCCGTCGGCATAGCCCGTCATTGTCGGGTCAGGTGCGTCGGGAGAGCCTCGCAGAAGATGTTCGCCGACGCTTCCCAGCGCACTATCCGTAAGATTGTTGCCACTGCCGTCGAAGCTACGGGTGAGCGTTAGTGCCTCGGACGCCAAGGGTGCAAGGCTCATCGACAGCACCAGCAGACCAGAGAAGAGCTTCCCCAGCCGAGTAGCTTCGCGGACCTTTGTCATATCGGGCAGGCCTGTCATTGTTCTGTTTTCATCGTTTCTGACAACTAACCCGAAAACCATACATTTATAGTGCCAGCTTCACAAATACCCTACGATATCAATCACTAACAAGATACAGACAAGCTTCCGCCTTTCCAGATTGTAAAAAAATCCGGCAGCGGAGCGTAATCGGCCGTTGATCAGGGGTTGGCACCCTCTCGATTGAAGAATGTGAGAAAGAACGCTGAAACGACCGAATCGGTGGCAGACGCGGGCTAACCCAACAGCCAGGCGCGCCAGTGTTCGAAGATGTTGTCATCCAGGGCTGCCAGTGCCGAACGCGGTTCGCCGCGGGCGCTGAAAACCGGATTGCCGCCAAAGCTGCAGGCTTGCCCCCCCGCCTCGCTGAGGATCAGATGACCCGCCGCGTAGTCCCAGATATTCTGTTTTCCGTGCAGGAAAATGTCGAAGCGCCCCGCCGCCACCCAGCACCAGTCGAGCGCGATCGATCCGAAACTTCGCTGCGAATGGTAGGGTGACGAATGCACCAGGCGGATCACCAGTTCGGTCGGGAGGCGTTTGAAGTCGATCGCTGCAATGGCACGCTGGAGTGAGGCGGGTGCCGATACGGGAGCCAGGGGTTCGCCGTTGAGACGCGCACCCCCGCCGACCTCTGCAGAGAAGCACTCGTCCCGGGCAGGGTCGTAGACCACACCCAGCACCAATTCGCCAGCGCGCATCAGCGCCACCGAAACGGCATAGTAGGGGATGCCCGCAGCGAAGTTGCTGGTGCCGTCCAGCGGATCGACGATCCAGAGCCCTGCACCGGGATTGGCCAGCAAACCGGCCTGCTCGGCGGAACTCATCTCCTCCCCCATCAAGGCATATTCCGGCCAGCGCTGCCGCAACTCCCCGGTCAGGCGAGTCTGTATGGCGTGGTCCGCCTCGGTGACGATGCTGCCATCCTGCTTGGTTTTCCGGTCGACCGTGGCAAACCGGGGCAACAGCTCCGCGATTGCGGCCTGCTTGACGATGGCGCAGAGTTCTTGCGATCGGGGCAACTTCATACGGATGGCGACGACAGCTTCGGTGAACCGCCAGTTTACCAAAAAAGCGCCCGCTTCCGTGCTTTCAGGAAAAGTTTCTTGGCACAGAGACCGGCTCCACCGTCCGGTCGGTCACCTAATGGAAGATCAATGGTTGCAGAAGCGCAGGCCCACGCCGCCCTGGTAACGCCGTACCACGATGGCGCTGTATCTGAGCAGGCTGATGATCTCCGGTTCACGCTGGACGAAGACCAGATCCACCAGCGAGCCTATCGAAAAACTCTGCCACTCGGTCTCGACGAAGACGCCACGCCGGCTGATATCCACGGCGGTACCGCGCAGCCTGCGGGGTTCGTCCTGCAGGTATACTTCGAGTCTGGTAGGCTCCCGTAGAGCCAGGCGGCGGTCATCATTGCGAATATTGTTTTTATACATAGCTACTATCCTGGCTCAAAATCACAATCTATTCAGCGGCAACCCAGCGACGGGAGGCACGCCGGTAGCGGCAGCAGGCGCCGCGTATAGTTCCGTCATTGCATTTAAAACGACAATAAGCAGGGAATATACCATTTTCTTTAGGCTCTATATTTCAACAAGTTACCAGGCAATACCAAAGCACAGCGGGAGCACCCTGTAAAAATAACTGACAGAATCTAGCGATTTGGCAACTAAGCCGGCGCACGGGGGTCACAACTCTCATGTCACGCCAACCGCTGAGTAGATACCTGCTACGCAAACTCGCCTGGATGGTTGCCGCGCTGCTGCTGCTCCTGGCCGGTCCGCTGTCGGTGATCGCATTTGGCGAGCTCGATCTGAAGACCCACTGGAGCGAGGCGAGCCACGCCAGCGCCCATCTGGCGCCGTCTCCCGCCGCAGCGCAGGAGGCGATCGTGCAGGTCTACGCCGCGCGCGCCTACAACTGGCGAGGCGCCTTCGGCGTCCACACCTGGATCGCAACCAAGCACCGTGCTGCCGATCACTACCGGGTCTATCAGGTAATTGGCTGGAACCTCTACCGCGGCCACTCCGTGGTCAGCATCGACGACCGCTCGGCACCCGATTTTCGCTGGTACAACGCCATGCCGAAGCTGCTGAAAGAGCACCGCGGCAGCGCCGCGGAAGCGATGATTCCGCAGATCGAGGCGGCGGTTGAAGGCTACCCCTACACGCACCGCTACCAGGTGTGGCCGGGGCCCAACAGCAACACCTTCGTCGCCTATATCGCGCGGCAGGTTCCCGCACTGGGGGTGGATCTGCCGCCGACCGCGATCGGTAAGGACTATCTCGCGGATGGCGCCTGGTTCGCCCATGTTCCGAGCGGCAGCGGCTGGCAGCTTTCGCTGTTCGGCCTGCTCGGGGTCAGCCTGGCGCGCGAGGAGGGAATAGAGTTCAACCTTCTGGGGCTCTCCTTCGGCATAGATCTCAACGACCTCGCGCTGCGCCTGCCGGGCCTCGGGCGGCTCGAGATCTGAATCCTGCCAGCTAGCGCAAGGTCAGCCTCAACGCACCTGCATCCCGCAGTCCGGCGACATCACATGGAACCACTCCCCTGCGCGCTGGCACCGCAGCCGTTAGCGCTTGGCGTCAGCGCCCCAATCAAAATCACTTTCATCCTCGTCAGCCAGGCAAACGGGAGATCTCCTAAGCGACAGCCTTTGACGGCGCGACCGAACGGGTCACAGACTCACGGAGTGAGCCCTCCCGCTCCATACCATGTCAGCGATGGCAGGGCGCCGCCGGGTTCTCTCTCCCCGATCTCCAACCTCCCGGCGGCGTCGCCCATCAACCCAAACGCCGCTGCAGATCAGACCCCTACGAGTCGCCGACCGAGGCGCACGGGAGGGCTTGGAATCTTAGGCATAAAGCCCCTTGTCCCAGGTCAACGAAGGCTTCTGATACCGAGATATTCTTCTGCTGAACGCTAAAGACGCTATCCCTGAAAGCCGACGCCATAGGCAGATTCCACCGTCGTCGCGAGTGGTGATTCGGGGCCGCTGAACGGCGCCGCGCCCTGACCAGGATTTTGAAGGAGGATTTGAAATGTCCACGCTAACCTATGAAGGTCTTTCCATCCGGAAACATGAAACGGACGCCATCGGGGAGAAGTGGAAACAGCTGCAGGCGTTTGTCTGGAGCTGCTACCGGCGCCACTCGCAGCGCCGCCAGCTCTGCAATCTCAGCGACCATCTGCTGAAGGATATCGGCATCAGCCGCGTCGACGCGTTGCGCGAAGCGCACAAACACTTCTGGCAGGAGTGAGCATCATTAGTACTCTCCCCGAAAGAGCCGCAAACAAAAAGGCCTGCAGACTTGAGGGTTGCAGGCCTCTTTGCTATTCCAAAAACTCTGTGTTTAAACGGAATGTGGAATCTAGTTGGATCGCAATAAATTCCCTCAGTCCCCTTTTTCGACCGACTTAAACTGATTTGCGCCTTCGATATCCAAGTCCTGCGAGACCCAGGCCAACAAGCATAAACATTGACGGCTCCGGGATCTGAGCCTGGACCGCACGGAAATTCAGGATTACATCATTCACGGAAGCAAACAGAAAACCACCGCCGTTGGCTTGAGCTGTATTCAGCCGATATGACCCTTCAATAAAGTTGTCGATATCCAGAGCAACTGTAAAAGTTCCTGACCAGCTACTGGATTCACCTGTTGTGTAAACCAAAGGGTTACCGGTTCTGATACCGAAGTCATCTCTGGAGGAGCCGTCTTCGTCGAGAAAGATATGAGTGATAGTCTCCGTATCGGCGCCTACAGTTACTGTTGGCGTCCCGGTAATCGAGAAAAGCTGGTTTTGAATTGATGAATTTAAAATGAAATTACCGGTGACATCCGGCTCGAAAGTATCGTCAACGCTGAAGCCAGCACTACCGGCTGATGTCCGAATCGTTCCACTCTCATTTACGGTACTCGTACCAGACAACGCCCAAGTGGTTATACCGGCACCACTTATACCCTCGACGTTCAGAATTAGAGATGCATGAGTGTTTGCGGTAAAAAGCAATCCATTCGCCGCTAGCACCACTGCCAATACAGAACCTAGTTTCATATTATCCTCCGTTGCATATTTGCCGAGAGTTTCCTAATTCAAACCTCGAAAGCAATATACATGCCGTTACATATATACCATTGATTAAACGATAATTAATCCGGAATTTCCTATCCAATAGACAGAGTACTGTAAAGAACTGGAACATTGACAACAAAAAATTAGGAATAAAAGGATAGCGGAATGCACGTTCAAAACTTACCCGCTTTGTCTCGCATGGCTCGTCTCTCTTGACCCCGGTCAGCCGGACGAGCGGATTGGATTGTTGCGGAAAGCGGAGGTTTTATACTGAGGTTGCTTGCCAAAAATCCAGGAGGATAGTCATGCGCACAGTAATCCTCATAGCTCTGGCAGCCTTCCTCACTGCCAGCGCCAACGCCAAACCCCCGCACAGGATCCCCGCACCACCGAAACCGGTCGTGATCGTCAACCAGCCCGTCGAGGTAACCGGATCGGTTCAGGCGACGGTCGATCAACCGCTGGAGGTCACCGGAACCGTGAACGCGACGGTCGAGGGTCCGCTGGAGGTCAACGGCAGCGTCAACGCGCAGATCGCCGGGCCGCTCGATGTCAACGTGTTGAACCTGCCAATGAGTACCGACAGCAAGGTGCCGGTCACGCTGATCCAGCGCGTCAACCCCGACAATACGCCGGCAGACCGCTCCGGTGACACGACCTTGACCCTGCGACTCTGCATCGGCACCAGCCCGTGCAACAACAACGACGCCACTCTCGCCGACCGGATCCGTCAGGGATCAGACGAGATTCTCGTCGTGACCAGCCTCTCCGCCTACAACTTCAGCGCCTCCTCGCCGCCGCCCACTGACAGCTACGGCATGCTCAATTTCGGCGCCTGCAGGAGCGGTTTCTTCCCGCAGCAGTTCGGCGTTCCACCGCTGGTCACCTCCGGTCGCGATCCCACCCACCTGACGTTCGCACCAGGCATCCAGGTCAGCGATCTGGCAGCCGATGAACGGCTCTGCTTCACCGGTTTCGCCCAGTCCGATGTGCTGGTCGATGCAGCCCTGCACGGCTATCTGACGCCGCGTCCCTGAGTGAGCAGGGAAAGGTACTCGAATAACAGGGGGACGGGGAGATAAGGACCCCTCCCCCGATCTCCATCTCCAACTCCATCTCCAACTCCAACTCCAACTCCTTGCCAGTGTTGATCAATAGTCGGTTCAAGGGATCAAACCGACAGCCGACATATCTGGAGTAGCGTCTGGGTTCAGGGGGCCCAGAACCAACCTTCGCCAGGAGAGAAAATAAAAATGGTTCCTCAACTTTCCTCCCTTAAAGGGAAACTGTCGCTGATTCTGACGGCGGCGATGCTTTTGATGGCAATACAGGCTTTCGTGTTGTGGAGCAAGGCGGATGGCGTCGAGAGTGCAAGCCGAAATCTGATTGATACCACTTTCGCCGAATTCTCCAAATCCTACGAACTCAAGCTGGCGGTGGTACAGGTACAGCAGTGGTTGACTGACATCAGCGCCACGCGCGGTCTGGACGGTTTGAACGACGGTTTCGACCAGGCGGCCGAACATGCCGCCAAGGCCAAGGAACTGATCCAGGATCTCTCCCGGCTGATACCGGAAAACCAACAGATGCTGGTGAATTTCCGCGAACACTTCGACGCCTACTACGCCGCCGGGCGGCGTATGGCCGAGGGCTATGTCGCCGAGGGGCCGCAGCTGGGCAACAAGATGATGGCCGATTTCGATGCCGCTGCAGAGAAGTTGCAGGGCGACCTGCAGGCGATCATGGATCATGCGCACACGAACACCTACAGTGCCCTGGATGATACCGTGGCGCTGGCGCAGCAGAGCAAGCTGTGGGTGCTCGGCAGCGGCGTGGCACTGGTATTGCTGATCTTGCTCGGTGGCTGGTATATCGGTCGCGTGGTGATCGGTGCGCTGACCAAAACCGGACGTCTCGCCAGCCAGTTGGCGGAGGGCGACGGCGACCTGACCCGCCGCCTGGATGACTCCCGCGAGGATGAGATCGGCGCCGTATCACGCAGCATCAACCAGTTTGTTGCGGGCATCGGCTCACTGGTGGGGACGGTCAATGGTGTGGCCACGCAACTTGGCGACTCATCAAAAGAGCTGATGCTGCTGGCTGAGCGGGGGCGCGAAAAAGCGGGTGTGCAGCTGAGCGAAACCGAAATGGTATCTACCGCCATGACCGAGATGAAGTCCAGTGCTGACGAGATCGCGCGTACCGTTGCCGAAACTGCCGAATTCTCTGCCAATACCGCCCAGCAGACTCAACAAGGCAACCAGGCGGTACGTAAAGCAGCCGGTGTGATCAAGTCCCTGGAAGCAGGAATCCAGCGTGCACAATCGGTGATTGACCAGCTTGGCGACGACAGCAACAACATCGGCTCGGTGCTGGATGTGATCAGAGGTATTTCCGAGCAGACCAATCTACTGGCGTTGAATGCGGCCATTGAGGCGGCACGCGCCGGCGAGCAGGGTCGTGGCTTCGCAGTGGTTGCCGATGAGGTACGCACTCTGGCGAGCCGTACCCAGCAGTCCACCGAAGAGATCCAGTCGATGATTACCACCCTGCAGTCGCGTGCCGGTGAGTCGGTGAAGATGATGGCGGAAAGTCGCGACATGGCCGTTGCCAGCGTAAGCGAGGTGGAACAGGTACTGCTGACACTCGAATCGATCGAGCAGGGCATCAAAGGCATCCAGGACATGACCTACCGCATCGTCACGGCGGCCGAACAGCAGAGCGAAGTATCCGGGGAGATGGATCGCAACGTGGTACGCATTGCCGAATACGCACGCGATACCGTGTCCAGTGCCGAGCAGGTTGCCAGCGCCAGCACCCATTTGGGAAGCATGTCTTCCGAGGTCAATGGCCTGTTGCAGCGCTTCAGGTTCTGACTCGAAACAGAAACAAGAAGAAAAAAGGGGGCGGAGGGACTAGAGCCTATTCCCTCCGCCCCCAATAACCAGCAGCTCTACTCCTCATATACCCTGAGGTCGCGAAAACGGCTCTCGCCGCCCAGTTTGGCATCGTCGTCCATGACGAACACCAGATAGTTCATGTTTCCGGTGTAGTAGCTGCCGACAGGGATGCGATAGCGTACCCATCCGGAGCCGGCGTAGTTGTTGAATTTCTGATGAGCCCAGAGTTGGGTGCCCCAAAGCTGGAAGAACCGCCTGCCGGTCAGTCTGTTGTCTTCCTCCATGCCGATCGCGTGGATCTCGCTCTGCCTGCCGCTGTAGAAATCGAACTCGATCACCGTCTTCGGCGTAGCCTGGTAGGGAAAGTCGATCCGCTTCCAGCGATTGCCGGTCAGTCTGAGGGTCCTGCCCCCATCCTCGACAACCGCCTCGCCGAACCAGGACTGGTCCTGCGAGTGGAATGAACTCAAGGGATAGTCGCGAAAATCGATCGTGTTGACGGGTGGAGGCTCGGACGGAACAACGGTCACTCTCTGTATCGCGGAACTGCTGTTCCCGCTGGTGTCGGTCGCCGTCCATGTCACTTCGGTGGTCCCCTCGGGAAAGCTCGCCGGTGCGTCGTTGACGATCTCGACCGGGAAGATATCGGTCGCGGTCGCCATACCGATGTTCTGGTCGCCCTGCAGGGTGAGATCGGACGGCGCGCTCAGTACAGGAGGCGTTGTGTCCACGACCGTTATCCTCTGCATCGCTGTCCCGGTATTGCCGGCGGCGTCGGTGGCGCTCCAGATCACCTCGGTGGTACCGAGCGGAAAACCGTCGGCCGGTGCGTCGTTGACGACCGGGCTGCCATCGTCACTGGAGGCTTGCCCGATATCCAGCAATGTGCGTACCGCGGTGGCTTCGACGACCATATCCTCCGGTGCGCTCACCAGTGGCGGCTCGGTATCGACCAGCGTAACGGTGATGCTTTGGGTGGCGGTATCGCTGGCGCCGAGGTCATCTCTCACGCTGAGACTGACATTGTAGGTACCACTTTCGATGAACGCGTGACTTGGGGCCGGCGCAACCGATCCCGTACCGTCGCCGAAATCCCAGATCCGTTCGGTGAGGAGACCGTCGCTGTCGCTGGAGATATCCTGAAAATCGCACGTCAAATCGATGCAGAGAAAGGTGAACTTCGCTTCGGGAGAGATGTTCCCCAGCGGCGCCGAATACTCGAACGCACCGATATCGTACCCCTGCCCCGATGGGCGTTCCGCACCATCGCGATCAAGCGCAACAAAAGGCAGGGGTACGCCGGCGTCGATCAACGCAGAGTCTTCGGTCGGATGGAAATCGCCGAGCTGCGGGGCGACGAATTCCTGCACCAGCGCGAGTTGGTTGCCGGGAAGGTCCGCAACCGCGGGAAGATTGTCCAGAAACGCGTTGTTGAGCAGCTCCCAGCTCGACGAACTGTTCCCGTTGACGATTCTGAAGTGTGCCTGGGATGCGCTGCCGAAGGTCGAGTTATAGACCTTGAGATCGCTCAAGCCGTCTTCGGCGCGTATCGCCCATTCGTTGTCGAAGATAACTCCGTTGACGACCTCCACCTCGGCGTTTCCTCTGTTTCCACGCAGCCGAAAGGCGATCTCATTGTCGTAGACGGTTACGCCGTCGAACAGCACCGCCACCTTCTCCTTGATATTGAAGGCGGCCCGGTTGCTGACGTAGCCTCTGCTCCAGCCGTGTGCCACGACATTACGCACCGTCAGGTGCATGCGCGGCACCGACTCCCACCCGGACTTCACCATCTTCGTGTCGATCGCGTTCTCTCCGGGAGACTCTCCGGCGTTCCAGCCAGCGAAGTCCGCTTCCAGCGGGCCCGTCCAGAGGTGGCTCCCTTCGATCAAAATCTCATCGGGCGTGTCGGTATCCCTGTCGGGATCGGTTTGGAACGAGTCGCCGGAGACGTGGTGGATTTCTGTGTCGCGGACGACCAGGCCAGAGGAGTCGGAAGCCACGATACCGTGCGCGTCGGCCTGCTGGGTAAAGCTGCCCGCGAGGAAATGGTGAATGAGACAAGAGTCGACCAGCAGACCGTCGGCGCTGCTGGCATCGATTCCGTCCTTGACCCCGTTTCTGATCTCGAGATTGATCAGCGAAACGTTGACCGCATTTTCTATTCTCACCGCATCGCTCGCGTGCTGCTGATGGTCGACTACAAGATCCTGCACAACCGTGTGATCTCCGGTTATGCGCAGACCGAATACCACGGGAGGCGCACCGCTGCCATAGGCGCCAACCGTCAGATGCGAATCGGCAGTGCCATCGATAGCCAGCGCGAGCTCGCTCTCCCAGCTGGAGCCGCGGCGCAGCAGTACGGTGTCGTAGCGGGTGGCCAGCGATACCGCTCTCTGCGGCGTTGCCAACGGTGCCGAGATCGAACCGGAGTTCTGGTCATTCCCATCTGGCGATACGTGGATCAGCTCCGCCGACAGTGGCGTTGCGGAAACGGCAAGTAACAACAAGAACCAGCTTCTCAGAGTCATCTTGAATCCCACTTTGCGATAAACCGACAGTCGGTTGGTGAACTGCGTGACTAACGTCCCGATCCACCTCTGTGCAGGTCAAAAATCTTAGTAAAGAGAGCGGCAGAAATTATGCGATGCGTATCACCGAACCCGGTGTGCGACACCGATTTATTCCAGTTTGGAGAACTGGGTCCGGCTTTTGTATGGAGCGAGGCGAATCTCGATCTTTTAATCGAGAATCCGGAGGGGAACAAAACGGCAGGAGTGTGGATGGAGGGAAAACGACGGCCCCACTCATCCCGAGCTTCCGGCTCTACTGTCGATTTTTTTTACACCCCCATCAGCAGAATCGATCCAGACGCTGTGCAAACATTTGAAATGCTTTATTAAGTAATTTCCTGGTTCGGACCTTGCATAGTAACCGGATTCGCACCGTTGGCTGCGACGACCAGTCGTGGCTTCATCTTCACGAGAGCGCGGTTGAACAGCTCTCAATTCAGAAACCGTATTGACCCAAGAGGAAGGGAAGATGCCTATTCGAATCATAGAGAAGTCGGCTCGAGTCATTCTCCTGGCAAGCTGTTTCGCCGCCCCTGCCACATCCCACGCCATGTCCATTATCAGTACCTTCGATACCGGTGCGGAAGGTTGGAGCGCCAACCCCGGCCAGGGATCGTTGGCCTATTTCGCCAGCAACGGCAACCCGGGTGGGCACATTCGGATCACCGATATCGGCGCCGGCATCAACAACGGGTTCGCCTCCGGCGCATTTGTCGGACCACAGTTTCTGGGTGATCAGAGCGCTTTCGATGGCGGGACTTTGGCGTTGGATATGGCCACGTTTGCCGGAGGCGGCGGAACCTTCGCATCCTTCGGCACCGTGCTGCTGACCGGCAACGGCAGCACCGTCACCTTCGACCTGGCTGCGGTAGCCCCATCCGGCGGCTGGCAGAGCTACAGCGCTTCGCTCGATGCGGCAAGCTGGGGAGTATCGCAGACCGACTGGCTCGCGATCCTCTCCGACGTTACCAGCATCGGCATTGCCACCGATGCCTTCGATGGTGCTGACACGATCGGGATCGACAATTTCCAGTTGCGGACCAATATGGCCGCCCTCCCCGCGCCGGCCACCCTGGCACTGCTGGGTCTCGGACTTGCCGGCATCGGATTCACCAGGCGTAAAAGAGGCGCATAAAATTCAAGCACTGGGGGGATGCAGGGGAATCCGCTCAAGTTGGATTGGGCCGGCGATCTCCAGGTATCTCCGTAGTTGTCGTCATTCGGTCCAGTTGCCTCTGGCGAAAGCGGGAGAGCAACCGACCGGCGCCGTGGCAGTCGGTTTTGTATCCGGATCCGTGGGCAGTTTGCCCGATTCAGCTCCTGAGCGAGGAGATCAGTGTACTGTCCCCGGAGATGCCGCGTATTTCCTGCCGGTGAAAAAGTGTGCCGCACCCAGTGCACCAAGGAAGAGCCACAACGCACCGGGCAGTGGAACGACAGCGACCGAGCCTCCACTGAGCACCTGAAAACTGCTGAATTGCGCGTCGAGCGTGCCAGCGCTCATTGGTAAAAAGATCGACGGATCATCGCTGCGAAGGAACAGCGAAACCAGCAACCCCGCGTTGTTCCAGTCTTTCTGCAGCGCGCCGAACGTGGCGCTCTGACTGGGAGAGAGGCTTCCCTGGGTGGAACTCACACCGACTGTGATGTCGCCGCTGAGGCTTTCGTAGCTGAGGAACAGGCGGCCGCTGGGAGTCGCAGTGAAGCTGACAGGCAGCGGTGCCAGGGTGGCGTCATCGACCCTTGCCGCGCCGGAGACGCCGATCGGCACGCCGTTCGATATCGCCAGCAGAGCACCGGCAGAGTTTCTGCCCGCCCCATCCTCGCCGATACCGAAACCGATCGCGGTGAATCCCGAGACGCCGCTGGCTGTCAGACTGTAGTCGACGGCAATATGGAAATCGTCGTCTACGGAAAAATAGTTACCCGTCGTCGACGAGGAGACGTCTGCCGCACCAATGCTCTGGTAACCGATATCCGTGCCGGCCGGTATCGCACCGCTGGCGTTCAGCAACACGCCGCCGGGTCCGAGGCGCGTAGCGGACATGCCGGCATGTGGCGGGTCTTCCACCTGCGTCCAGGTCGCAAAGTCCTCTATCGAAGCGGCGGATACAGGAGCCGAGGTGGCCAGTAACAGCAAGAGGGCCGGAATCGATCTTGTCGGGTTGTTCTCCTTGATCACGCTGAAGCTCCGTTGTCGGTTGTCGATGGCACGCAGGTACCGTTGACTGCGGGCGCCAATGTGCTGTTAAGAGTGCTCTCGAAATACAAGCAAAAACTATGCTACGCGCGAAAAAAGGTGGGATGCTCGGTGCTTGATCGCAATCCGGCGCAGATTCCAGCACGGTTCTGTAAAGAAAACGGACACCGGGTTGCCCGATCCGACTCCCCGCCAAGGTTTTTCGTGATGGGTGAACTTGGGTGGAGTGTAAAATTTATTGTCAGTCGAAACTGAATCGCGCCCGGTTTGCCAGACACCTCAAAGCCAGAGAAAATGGCTTGAAAAGAGGTGTTTATGAACAGCAAGAGTTCAAGGTCGGGAGAGGCCCACAGCTGACCGATCGGGGTTATCCGGTCACACAGGTCGCGGCCCTGCTAATGGTGTCTACCCACAGCATGTACGAGCGGATAAGTCAGTACGGTGCCCGATCACAAATAGATACAGGCGGACCAGGGGAGCCAGTACAGCAGCCATGAGCGGAATCGATCTGGCGCGGACGTATGGCGCGCTGATTCCCCCCCGAAAGCTCATGGCGGAATGGCGGATCAACCAAAGATGAGATCGAAATGTCCTCGGTTAGTGCTCCAGATGTAGAGCTGCTGATAGCGACCAACTGTGCACACTGTCGGGTTGTGCTATCGGCATTCAGCGATCTGCTCAAGCAAGGTCGGATCGGTCGCCTGGAGATTACCAATATTGCGGTCAGACCCGAGTTTGCCACCATGCGCGGTGCTCGCTCTGTTCCTTGGATGCGGATCGGCCCGTTCGAGCTCAGTGGTACCTACACGCCGTCCGAGCTGGCCGCCTGGGTGGAACGTGCCGGCAACGAGAGCGGATGGAATGACTATCTGAGTGAGTTACTCGCCACAGGTGAGCTCGAAACCGCAACCGCTGCCAGCAAGCTTGATCCGGCGCCCCGCGAGGCCCTGCTGGCACTGGCGGCCGACCTCGAGACACCGTATGCGGTTCGCATTGGTATCGGGGCGATTTTCGAGGAACTGGGCCCGGAAGGCCTGCTAGCCGACCTGGTTGACCAGATCGTCGATAGGTTAGTAGCCAGCGACCATGCCCAGGTCAGAGCGGATGCCGCGCATTTCCTCGGTTTGAGCGGCAGCATCGAGGCATTCGAGCCACTGCAGCGGCTGCGCGATGACACCGATGCAGAAGTGCGCGAGATCGCGCAGGAATCACTCGAATTGCTCGGAGCTTGATATCCGCCGTCAATCTGCAATCGTCAATCTGCAATCTGGGGACAGTATACCTATTTCC